>CAZNEU010000287.1:0-4025 GCA_964571915.1 uncultured Phycisphaeraceae bacterium | reverse complement strand
ACCCAGGACCCAGGACCCAGCACCCAGCACCCAGGACCCAGCACCCAGCACCCAGCACCCAGGACCCAGGACCCAGCACCCAGGACCCAGGACCCAGCACCCAGGACCCAGGACCCAGGACCCAGTGCCCAGTGCCCAGTGCCCAGTGCCCAGTGCCCAGTGCCCAGTGCCCAGTGCCCAGTGCCTTCTTCTCTCTATCCTTCTCGCTGATGCCCGACCTGTTCATTCACGCCGACATGACGGTGCTCGAAGCCCTGCGGTGGTACGGCCCCATCACCTCCGGCCCTGCGGTTTCACCCGAGCAGGCTCTTGATTACTGCCGCGGCCTCGCCAACTCGCACTACGAGAACTTCTCCATCCTTTCCGCCCTCGTGCCCGAAGACCTGCGCGATGATTTCGCGGCGGTCTACGCCTTCTGCCGCTGGTCGGACGACCTGGGCGATGAGACCGGCCACACGCTCGCCGCGCGGGCCCAGTCCATGGCCCTGCTCAACTGGTGGGAGGACCAACTCGACCTCTGCTTTGACGGTCTCGCCGAGCACCCGGTCTTCATTGCCCTGCGGAGAGTGATCGACCGGCACAGCGTGCCCAAGAAGCCCTTCGCCGACCTCATCTGTGCCTTCAAGCAAGACCAATCGCTGCGACACTACCAAACGTGGGACCAGGTGCTCGACTATTGCGCCCGGAGCGCCAACCCGGTGGGCCGCATCGTGCTCCACCTGGGCGGCTACCGGGACACGCCGGAGAACGCGCAGCGCTATCGCCTGAGCGACGCGACCTGCACGGCCCTGCAACTCACCAACTTCTGGCAGGATGTGCGGCGAGACCTCATCGAGCGCGACCGCGTCTACATCCCCCTTGCAGATTGCGGCCTCACGCTCGCGCAACTGCGCGATTGGATGCTGCGCGACGACGACCCCGAGGCCCGCGTCCCCTTCATCCGCGCCATGCACCCGCTTGTGGACAAGACCCGCGCCCTCTTTGATGAGGGCCACCCCCTGCCCGGCCTGCTCGACGGGCGGATCAGCCCGATGGTCTGGCTCTTCGGTGCCGGGGGCCGCAGCGTGCTGCGGAGCGTGGAACGCATCGGGTGCGCTACCCTGTGGGACCGCCCGCGGCTCACGCGCTTCACCAAGGCCGCGCTGGTAGGCAGGGCTTACTTGCGGGCCAAACTCGGCGGGCCGGGGCGGCCCGCGACCGGACGCGGCCCGAACTGCGCGGTCGTGCCTTTGGCTTCAGCAGCGACCATCCGTACTCCGGCGTGAGCACAAGCGTCACCATCCCGACGACGACCACCGCAGCCACCCTTGCGCCGGAGTCGGCCGGCGCGGTCGTGCCCGCGCTCCCCGGTGTGTCGGCCCCCGCCCTCGCCGCGGCGTACGAATCCTGCCGCCGCATCACCCGGGCCGCGGCCAAGAACTTCTACTACGGCCTCTGCCTCACGCCCGAGCCGCGCCGCTCGGCCGTCTACTCCGTGTACGCCTGGATGCGTGCCGCGGACGACCAGGTGGACGAGGCCGGGACGATCGCCGAGCGCCGGGCGCGCCTGGGCGTTCTTCGCGAGCGCACCGAGCGTGTGCTCGCCGGCGAAGTTCCCGGCACCGATGCCGAGCCGTTCTGGACGGCCTTCGCCGCGACACTGGCCAGTTACCCGATCGACCATGCGTTCGTTCTGGCCATGCTCGACGGCCTGGCCGAAGACCTTGACCACACCGGCTACGCGACGCGCGAGGACCTGGAGGGGTACTGCTACCGTGTCGGCTCCACCGTGGGCCTCACCTGCATCGCCATCTGGGGACTGCGGCCCGATGCCGACACCGCCGCGGCCGCCGAAAAAGCCATCCGGCGCGGCAAGGCCTTCCAACTCACCAACATTCTCCGCGACATCGGGCAGGACTTTGACGACCTACCCCGGCGCGTGTATGTGCCGGGCAGCGACCTGGCGGCCCACGGGCTCTCGGCAACCCAGTTGCGCTCGTGGGCCGAGCCGGAGCGTTGCCGGTCTTTGGTGCAGAACCTCGGCACCCTCGCGCGCGAGCACTACCGTGCATCGGCGGGCCTGGAAGACCTGATCGACCCTGCATGCGCCCCCGCGCTGTGGGGCATGACACGCATCTACTCCGACCTGCTGCGCATGATCGAGGCCGAGCCGGCGAGCGTGGTGAGCCCACGCCGCGTGCGCCTGTCTTCCGCCCGCAAGGGCCTCATCGCGCTCTCGGCCGTCATCCGCCAGCGCACGCAGGCGTGGACGGTCTCGTGAGCACGCTCGAACGCGAGCCCGCCCCCAGCGTCTCTCCTGCAACGCCCGCCGCCACGCCGCCACGCACCGGCTTGGTCCGCACCGCCATCGTCGCCGGCGGCGGCATCGCGGGCATCGCCGCGGCGTTGCGCCTCGCCGAGGCGGGTGTACGCGTCACGCTGGTGGAGACACGCAAGAAACTCGGCGGCCGCGCCACCAGTTTCATGGACGTGCGCACGGGCGACACCATCGACAACTGCCAGCACGTCGCCCTGGGCTGCTGCGTGAACTACCTTGACCTGCTGGGCCGCCTGGGCGCGAGCGACAAGGTGCGCTGGACGCGCGAGCAATACTGGATCACGCGCGGCGGGGCGGTCTCCATCGTCCGGCCGCGCCTCCTGCCTGCGCCGCTGCACTTCTCTCTCTCCATGCTGGGTGCGAAGTTCCTCGGCGCGGCGGACCTCTTCGCCCTCGCCCGCATCGGCCCCGCCATCATCCGCTGCGACCGCAGCCGCTACCAGGGCATCACGTTCGCGGCGTTCCTCCGCACGCACGGCCAGCCACAGGGCCTCATCGACAGGTTCTGGAGCCCGGTGGTGATGAGCGCCTGCAACCTCTCCTGCGAGCGCGTGAGCGCGGCCAGTGCGCTCCATGTGTTTCAAGAGGGCTTCTTCGCCACCGCCCACGCCGCCGACATGGGCGTTTCGACTGTGCCGCTCCTAGGGTTGTACGACCGCGCCGAGGCCGCACTCACTCAAGCCGGCGGCGTGTTGCGCCTGGGCACCGGCGTGAGCCGCCTGTGGCCCTCCGGCATCGAGACCACCGCGGGTGAGCGAATCGAGGCCGACGCCGTCGTGTGCGCGCTCCCGTTTGAGCGGGCCCGCGAAGTGGTTGATGCCGAACTCCGCCACGCCGACGCACGCTTCGCGGCCATGGACCGCATGGAGCACAGCCCGATCCTGGGCGTGCATCTCGTCTTCGATCGCCCTGTCATGCAACTCCCACACGCCGTGCTCGTGCAGGCCGGCACGCAGTGGCTCTTCCGCAAAGACAAGGCCGGTTGTGTGCTGCACGCCGTCATCAGCGCGGCAGACGACTGGATGGCCCTGGATGAAACCGCCATCGTGGATCGTGTGGTGGCTGACATTCGCGCGTACTTCCCCGCGGCCGCGGGTGCGGTGCTGCTCTCCGGGCGGCCCGTGAAAGAGAAGCGGGCCACGTTCGCACCGACACCACAGGCCGAGGCCAACCGCCCCGGCACGCTCGGACCCAGCGGCATCATCCTTGCGGGCGACTACACCGATTGCGGCTGGCCGGCCACGATGGAAGGCGCCACCCGTTCGGGCTATTCCGCCGCGGCTACCGTGCTTGGCCGATCCCCGGCCGACCTGCTCGTGCCGGCCAGCCCGCCGGGCAGGCTCGCACAATGGCTCGGCCTGCGTGCGAGTCAGAGCGAGCGAATGATGGTGCTGGCGGGCGCTGTCGCACCGCCACGAAGCATCACGGCCTCGCCCACAGCCCCGTTACGGAGCACACCATGAAAATGAAGACCGCCGTCCCCGCCATGATCGTTATCACGGCGCTCGTGGCCGTGGGCGTGATCGCGCTGCGGCCAGAGGCCGTGGATGGGCCCGTGCGGGCCGTGCTGGGCATCGCCACCGGCACGGGCTCCGCGGTGAGGGATAGCCAGCCGGCCGAGCCGCCCGGCGGGCCCGCGAGCGAAGACCCGCGCACCGTTGCAGCGCCGACGGATGCGCCCACGCAGACCAAGGGCGTGCGCCTGCAC
>CAZNEU010000286.1:0-5505 GCA_964571915.1 uncultured Phycisphaeraceae bacterium | reverse complement strand
CCGTTGCATGCTGGCGTTGGGGGATGCGTGGCGAGCGCTTCCGGAAGCGCGGAGAAACATGGCAATTCGGCTGTGCATTCAGAAGGGATACCTGTTCTCTCAGTCAGGTGACGATGATGCGGACGTCCACTTTCACGCGCTCGTGTGCGAGGGCGAATCAGAAGACGCGAGCCCCCGTGAGCAGATGACGCTTCCCCATGTCGTGGCCGCCACCATGTTTACTGACAAGATGACGCTGGCGAGAAAGCTTGGGTTTATCTCCGGCCGCAAGCCGGACGTAAAAAAGCAGGCGGGTCAGTTGGAGCGGCTTCGGAACGGATGTGCCCACTCGTTTGACAAACCGTGCAACCCACTCAAGCCCGGCCTGTGGGCGGAGTTCAACAAGTCCGGGCAGGTGGGCATTCGCCCCGCAGACAGCATGGATGCGATCATTACGAGCCTCAGCACGGTCAAGGAATGGATTCTAGAACTCGAGCGCGGCACAGAAACGCCTGAGGCGTGACGCTTCCATGATCATCGTCTCGGGCGCGCCAGTGGCCCATCGCCTCACAGTGCCGAAGCGGGCCGTGCATGGCGCCGCAGACGCCACCCTCTTCGCGGCGCAGCCGCGGTCCCTTACCGCCGCCTTCTCACCGCCACCAACCCCGCTACGCCCGCCAGCGCCGCCGCGCCGGGCGTGGGAATGGAGAGCGGCAGGATCAGTTCGGGCTGGTCGAACGAGCCCGTCACCGTGTGCGAGGCGTCCACGAAGTTGGTGCCGCCCGCGACGGAGGTGCCCAGGTTCACGCACACGTAGAAGATCTGCCCGGGCAGCACGTCAAAGGGCAGCGAGATCGTCTGCTGGGCGAGCGCGCCGCCCGTGTCAGAGATCACCACCGTCCCCTCGGCATCGATGCCGCCGCTGGAGAGCAGCGTGGCGCCGCTCTCGAACGCCAACGTGTCGATGCTGGTGTCGAAGAACGACACCTGATCGTTGAGCACCGCGGCGCGGGCCAAGGCGAAGGTGCGGTTTCCAAGGAACGTCCCGCCGCTGACGATGGCGTCAAGGGTGTACGTGAGCGTGAGCGTGGTGGGCGCGGCGCCCACGTACTGGAACACGTCGAGGGCACCGGCCTGCGCCGTGCCGACGGCCGCGGCAGGGAACTCCCCTGCGTGCGGAAGGTTGCCCGTGTTGCCCGAGAGTCGCGCTTCGGCGCGGAGCAGCGGCGGGATGGCGAGGTTGTTGCCGAAGGGGTTGATGAGGGCGGAGGCGAAGGCGGTGCCGCGGTTGAAGGGCCCGAAGCCGGTGGCATCCAGGTCGCTCGCCAGGATGTCAACCATGCTGCCGAACAGCCCATCCCCGCCGTCAAACTCGAACACGCCGTTGGTCTGCCCGCCGTTGGGGTAGATATCCACAAGGCTGGCGCTGGAGTCCGCGCCAAAGAACAGGGGCGCGGCTTGCGCCGTGCCCGCCGCCACGCACAGGGCCAACGCCGACAGCGGCACAACAATCCGAGCGTTCTTCATGATCTTCCCTCTCGTTCCGTCCCTCTCACACGCGCCGCCACAGCCCGTGGCTGTCGCGGCACAAGCAATCCACCAGTTTAGAATGACGCCAATCCGGCCGATTGTCAAGCGGTTTTCGTCCGTTATTCTCCCGAATGGGGTGAGTGTTTCTTGCCCCCGCCCGCGACGGCACTTTGTCCAAGCACTATCAAATGACGAACAACCCTCTCCAACCCGGCGATGCACGAGCCCTGGCCCTTCGCGTGGTCACCATGCCGCGTGATACGAACCAGTACGGCACGATCTTCGGCGGCGTGGTTCTGGCGTACATCGATCAGGCCGCGTTCGTGCAGGCCCGTCGGCACGGTCGGCATCGGTGGGTGACGGTCGCCATGGACCGCGTGGAGTTCAACCACCCTGTGCATGTCGGCGATGTGGTGAACCTCTACGCCCGCACCGTCAAGGCCGGACGCAGCAGCGTTACGGTGCAGGTGGAGGTCGAAGCGGAACGCTACACCAGCGACCAGACGGTCCCCGTTACTGCGGCCACGCTGGTGATGGTGAGCGTGGATGCCGCGGGCGCGGCGATACCGTTCGCTTCGCCCCCGTCTGTGGGCGACTGACCGGGACCGCTAAACTGCGGGCATGTCCAGCCTCGCCGGCAGCGGCCCCCCCAGTTACCCCGTCGGCAGGTCCTCTCACACCTGCGCCGCCACCGGCCGCGCGCTGGTGGAGGGCGAGCCCGTCATGGCCGCGCTCGTGGAGCACAAGACGGGCGGGCGCCTTGAACGCCTGGACTTCACGCTCGCGTCGTGGGAGAGCGGCTCGCGCCCCACTACGGATTCGTGGCTCGTGGGCACGTGGAAGACCACGGCCAGTTCCGGCCCCAAGCGCCGCCCCATTCTCGATGATGACGCGATGCTCGAACTCGTCGAGCAACTCGAGCACGCGGCTGACAAGAGCAAGGCCCTGCGCCTCGTGCTGGCCCTCATGCTGGTGCAGCGGCGCATCCTCGTGCAGGTGAAGCAGCAGGGCACCACGCTCGTTCTCCGCAAGCGCGGCCTGCCCCTGCCGCCGGAAGGCCCCGAGCCGCTGCACGTGGAAGACCCCGGGATGGATGAGGCGATGCTCGCGGAGGTGGCCGCGGAACTGGAGGCCCTGACGGGCGGCCTGCCCGAGGTTGCGGCGGCCGATTCGCCGGGGAGCGGCGCGTGAGAACCTGCCGCAGGTGGTTCGCGCTGGTCGCGTGCCTTGCCGCGCTCCCCGCGTGCGAAGAGCAGCAGGCCAAGCCCGCCCTCGTCATCCGCAAGCCCGCGCCACCATACGCAGCCACCGCCGCGGCGTACAACGCGGACATCGGGCCGCTCGACACGCTCTGGTGCCGGGCCACCACGCAACTGCGCTACACCGATGCGGATGGCGACAAGCGCATCGAGCAGGGCGAGGGGCACCTTCAGGTGGTCCGGCCCGACAAGGTGGCCCTCTCGATCGGCCCGGTCGGGGAGATTTTCTTCTGGCTTGGGTGCGACGACAAGCGTTACTGGTGGATGGAACTCACGGGCGATGAGCGCCGGGCCTATGTCGGCCTGCACGACGGCCCCGCGCGTGCCGCGGCCTCCGGGGGCAGCGGCCCCGGCGGCATGGTGGGGTCCGTCAGCCCGCGTTCGGTGGCCCGCGTGCTCGCCATCGTGCCGCTGCCTGAGAATGCGGGCACCGCAGAGTGGACGCCCGACGGCAAGCAGGTGATCCTCACGTCCGCCATCGAGGGCGACAGCGCCGGCACGCGCCAGCGCGTGTGGATGGACCCGCACAAACTCTTCGCCACGCGCGTGCAACTCGTCGGCCCCTCCGGCAAGGCCGAACTCTCGGCCGAACTCAGCGAGGAGCGGTTTGTAACGGTCAAGAACGGCACTGGGGCCATGCCCGCCGTGGCCGGCAAGGTCTTTGTCTCGCACCCGGCCAGCCACACCGAGATCCGACTCTTCCTCGACGGGCTCGAAGCCGGTGGCCCGCGCATCAAGCCCGCGGCGTTCAACTTCGAGCAACTCTGCAAGGTGCTCCGCGTGAGCAGGGTCATCGACCTTGACGAGCAGCAGCGCACCCGCGACGGGACCGCCAAGCCGTGAAGAGCCGGGGCGCACTCATGCTGTGGTCTGTCCTCGCGTTCGCCATCGGCCTGTGCGGCCGCGCAGCGGTCGCGCAGCCGCCGCAGGGCTTTCTCCCCTCGGCAACGGCTCTGCGTGCCAGCACCTCCACCGAGCGCACGGGCCACGCGTGGCTGGTTCTGCCCGTGCAGGGCGGCGATGCCGGCCTGCGGCGCGAGTTCGCGCTCCTGCACTCCCCACCCCGAGACCAGCGCGGCACCATCACCCCCGGCACGCTCAAGGTCGCCAGCCGTTTCACCGCGCTGCCCGAGGGCCTGGCCGCGTGGGAAGACCGGGTCTTCATTGTGTTCGGGCGCGAGAACGCGCCACGTGTTGAGCCGCACGATGCCGCCCCCCCGCCCGCACAACCACCTGTCGCGTCCCACGCCCGGCGCGGCGACGCGGCACACTCCGTGCAACGGCGCGTGGTCACGCTCGCGGCCGCCCCCACGGTCGCGGGCACGTATGAGTATCTGCCGCTGGGCACGGTGGAGGCGCGTGCCGCGCTCCCCGGCTTCGGCCTGCTGCACGGCTTGGCCACGGTGCGTGGTGCGCCTGTGGCGCTGCTGGGGCCGGACGAACTGGGCGCGGGCGCCTGGCACCTCCTGTGCCTGACCGGCGACACGTGGAACCCCGTTTCCTTGCCCCCGGACCCCGGCCTTGTCGGGCCGCGTGCTGCGCCCATCGACCTGGGGCTGCGCATGGTCTCGCTGGGCAACAGCGCGTGGCTCATGGTGATAGACGCTTCCGGCACCACGCGCCTGTGGCGGGCCGATGTGGCCGCGCCGACGGCCGAGGCGCCCCTGCCGCCGTGGACGTGGACGAGTTTGGGTTCCATCGGGTTCTCGCGGGCCGGCCCTGACCTGCGCGGCGGCCTGCTGGCCACGGTGGATGCCGAGGTCTTCGCGGTGGATCGCGCTGGCGGAGCGGCGAACGGGAACAACGAGGCCCGCCTCTGGCGCATCGGCCTGGCGGCATCGGGCTTCGTGGCACCAAGCCGCGTGGCCTCGGAGGATGTCGCGGAAGCGGTCGGTGCCGTGGGCCTTGACGGCATGGGTCGCGTGGTTCTTGCCTGGCCGGAGGCCGCCGCGAGCGAGGCCCAGACGGCCCCCACGGGCAAGCCACCCGCGCTCACCGCTCCCATCACACCAGCGACGGCGACGCGCGTGAAGATCAGCGAGTTCTCGCTCTGGACGGGCGAGCGGCTGTACGCGGGCAGCGCCAAGCGCGAGGGCGTGCTCACCTCCCGCGATTTTCAGGTTCTCACGTTCGTCATCGGCGGCCTCATGCTCGCGGTCATGGCCTTCGTGCTGCGCTCCGATGCCAACCAGACGCTCACACTGCCCACCGGCGTATCGCTCGCCCGCCCGGCGGCCCGCGTGCTGGCGGGCCTCATCGACCTGTCGATGGCGGTCTTCCTCGCCTCTGTGGCCTTCGGTGTGGCCCCCAGCGCCATGGTTGGGTGGCACCTGCTCGCACCCTTCCGCGTGGAAGCGTGGCTGCCCATCCTCACGGCCTGGGGTCTGGTCATCGCTCTGGCGGCGGGGCAGGAGTGGCTCACGGGCCGCACACTGGGCAAACGCCTGGTGGGCTGCGAGGTGCTGGGCCTGCACAAAGACCCCGGTGCGGGGGCCATCGAAGGGGCCAAGTTCGGGTCCGCCTTCATCGGGAGGCCCACCTTCTGGCGCGTTTGGACCACCCTCACATCGCCCGCGTCTATGAGGCAGGAACGATCGAAGGGCGGGCCTATCTGGCCATGGAATACGTGGCCGGTTCCACCCTGGATCAGGAGCCCCTTCCGTGGAGGAAAGAGGTCGGCGAGATTCGCGACGTCGCCTTGGGCCTCGCGCACGTTCACAAGCAGGGTCTGATCCAC
>CAZNEU010000285.1:0-3161 GCA_964571915.1 uncultured Phycisphaeraceae bacterium | reverse complement strand
GCAGCACTTCTTCCAGTGGTACACCTACACCCAGAGCCAGAACTACAACGCCATCTTCGGTCTCTCCGCCGCCCAGGAAGACCCGACGCTCACCATGCTCGGCGCCCTCTCACGCGGCGGCGGCGGGGCCAACGCCCTCGGTCGCCACGCCGCGGCCGCACTCCTCAATGCCGCCAACCCCAACGTCGCCTACGCCTACTCCACCGCCCAGATCATCTCGTTCGTGCAGAACGCCTACGCCACCAACTCCTTCGAGACGGCCAAGAACCTGCTCGCCGTCGAGAACGAGAAAGAGGCCGACCTTACCCCCGGCGGCTCGCCCGGCGTTGGCCCCGTCCTGCCGGGGTTCGGCGACGATGCCGATTCCGCGCCGGGTCCCACCTTCGTCGCGGGCAGCACCGCAAAGTTCACCTTCGTCGTGACCAACCCCGGCATCGTGGCCCTGGCCAACGTCGTGGTTGTCGACGACAACCAGACTCCTGGCAACACCGCCGACGATTACTACCCCGCGCCCGTTGTTGCCGCGGGCTTCAACATCGGCGATGAGAACCAGAACAACATCCTCGAGAACGGCGAGACCTGGCTCTACACCTCCACCATCGTCGTGGTCGCCGGCCAGCACACCAACCTTGCCACCGTCTCCGGCACACCCGTCAACGAGCAGGGCACGGTGCTCGGCACACCCGTGCGCGACTCCGACGCGGCCAACTACAACGCCGCGGCACCCCAGCTCGGCTCCATCTCCGGCACCAAGTGGCTCGACGAGACCGGCAACGGCCTCACCGCCGACGACACCGGCCTCGCCGGCGTCGCCGTCTACATCGACGCCAACAACAACGCCATCAAGGACAGCGGCGAGCGAGCGGCCACCACCGCCGCCAACGGCGCCTACTCCTTCACCGGCCTCGCCGCCGGCACCTATATCGTCCGCGAGGTCGTGCCCACCGGTTACGTCCGCACCGCCCCCACGCTCACCGACAGGTACACCGTTGTCGTCGGCATCGGCCAGACCATCACCGGCATCGACTTCGCCAACGCAGAGAAGTGCGACAAGAGCACCATCTCCAGTTACGAGTTCCTCATCAACGGCACCACCCGCGTAACCGACCTGCGCGGCAACACCAACCAGGGCGACGAAGTCGCCGTCATCTTCACCGTCGCCTCCTTCGTCACCACGCCCCACCAGTTCACCCTCGTCTCCTACACCGCCCCCGGCCCCACGTTTGTGGCCGCGGACGCCTACCTGCAGGAAATCTACGACGCCGCCACCGGCTTCTTCACCGCCGGCACCTACACCCTCAGCGTCATCATCCCCGACTCCAACTACCAGGTCGACTTCGTCTGCGGCCCGGCTCTCGAACGGTTCGGCCCCGCCGGCAGCAACATCTTCTACACCCCCCAGAACCGCCTCTTCTCCGCCGACAACGACGGCCGCAACGCCGTGGTCGCCAACGCCTCCGCCATCAGCGGCAACGTCTACATCGACAGGGACAACGACGGCACCTTCGACAGCAACGAGGTCGGCATCCAGGGCGTCTCCGTCAAACTCACCGGCACCGACATCTACGGCGCCGCCGTCAGCATCACCAAGAGCACCTACTCCGACGGCTCCTACGTCTTCGGCAACCTCAAGCCCGGCACCTACACCGTGGCCGAGACCCAGCCCACGGCCTTCACCGACGGCAAGGACACCGCCGGCTCGCTCGGCGGCACCGTCACCAACGACAAGATCGCTTCCATCGTTCTGCCCGCCAGCACCGCGGCCATCAACTACAACTTCGGCGAGAGGGTCGCCACCGGTTCCACCCTCACCGCCGGCGACACCGCCACCATCGGCTTCTGGCAGAACAAGAACGGCCAGAACCTCATCAAGGCCCTCAACGGCTCGTCCAACGCCAAGAACCTCGGCAACTGGCTCGCCAGCAACTTCCCCAACCTCTTCGGCTCCGCCGCGGGCTCCGCCAACAACCTCTCCGGCAAGACCAACACCGAGGTCGCCTCCGCCTTCAAGGGCAAGTTCGCCATCAGCGGCATGAAGATCGATGCCCAGGTCTTCGCCGTCGCCCTCGCCACCTACGCCACCAACAGCACCCTCGCCGGCGGCACCTACGCCGCCGCCTACGGCTTCAACGTCTCCTCGGCGGGCACCGGCGCCAAGACCTTCTCCGTCGGTGCCGCGGGCTCCGCTCTGGGCGTGGCCAACAACTCGGTGCTGTCGATCTTCGACATCCTCAAGAAGGCCAACGCCGTGGCCTCCGGCGGCACCCTCTTCGCCAGCAACTCCACCAACCGCTCGCTTCTCAACAACCTCTTCGACGCCATCAACCAGTCCGGCGACATCCTCTAAGCCCGCGGCACCTTGGGTACCACCACTCTCCGAGTGGTGCCTTTCGACACCACCCGACCCGCGGAACGCCCCCTTGACTCAAAGCCCTCGCCCCGCGGCGGGGGCTTTTTCGTTGCGTGCCGATCAGGCACCCCGCTTCTCGGACCGCCGCGCCCCTTCGGCCGCGCGCCCCGCGCTCGCCCGGTCGATGCTTATCCCATGCGTCCCATCCGCAACATGTCGCCGCTTCCCATCAACAACGGCCACAGCGGCCCCAACAAGCGCACCAAGGGCCGTCTCCGCTGCGAGTTGCTCACGTGCGAACTGGGCACCATCCTGGACGTTTCCGCCAGCGGCGTGCGCATCGACTGCGGCAAGGTCTGCCCCGTGCAGGTCGGCCAGACCCTCCCCCTCACGCTCCGGGCCGCCTCCCAATCGCTCGCCGCGCTGGTGCGCGTCGCGTGGGTCCGCCGCTCCGGGCTCGACGGCCAGCAGGCCGGCGTCGAGTTCGTGGAAACCTCACCCGCCTTCGCGCAGGCCCTGCGCGAACTCACGCTCACCTGCATGGAGATGCGCTCGGCCATGCGGATGTAGGTCGCCGCGGCCACGACTCCTCAGGCCGCCTTGCGGGCCCCGCTCAGCATCGCGTCGTAGCGCCCGCGCGTGCCCGCGTCTCGCAGCACAGAATACGCCTTGCTCACCAGCGTAAACCGCTCCGCCGCGCCTTCCGCGCTGTTGTGGTCCGGGTGCAGTTCCTGCGCCAGCCGGTGATACGCCCGCCGCACCTCTTCACCGCTCGCTCCCTTCGCCACGCCCAGCACTGCGTACAGGTCTT
>CAZNEU010000284.1:0-2735 GCA_964571915.1 uncultured Phycisphaeraceae bacterium | reverse complement strand
ACGTTCTACCAGTACCGCAAGAACCCCACACCCTCCGGCCCGTCGGCGGCGCAGGCGGGGAGTTTCGACACCTTCCGCGACGGACGGCAGCAGGTTTTCAACCAGAACCTCTTCCTCACCTTCGACCTCTTCAAGGGCTATACGTCCTACCGGCCCATTGATTGGCTGGTGCGCATCACGCCCGCGTTCAACATCAACCACGTCGATCTCTTCGAGAACGGCGGCCTGAACATCAACCCCGGCCTGGGCGATGAACGCCGCGACAGTTTCGAGACGATTCAGGAGGCCTTCGCCGAGGTGCACCTGGGCGACCTGAGCGAGCACTTCGACATCCTCTCGATCAAGGTCGGCCGCCAGTTGTTCGTCTCCGACTTCCGCGGCTTCATCTTCAACGACATCTCCGACGGCATCAAACTCACAGGGAACTACGACGCCAACCGCATCCAGTGGAACCTGGCCGTCTTCAACAGCCCCGAGAAGGACACCAACAGCGGCCTGAACCAGTTGAACTGGCGCGACCAGCAGGTCTTCATCGCCAACCTCTACCTGCAGGACTTTGCCGGGCTGCTGGGCTACACCCTGCAAGGCTCCTTCCACTGGAACCACGACAACTCGCGCGACCGGTTTGACAGCAACGGCATCCAGGTCCGGCCCGACCTGGCCGGCAGCGTCATCAGCAAGCAACTCGACGCGTACTACCTGGGCATCGCCGGCGACGGGCACATCGGGCGCTGGAACATCAACCACGCCTTCTACTACGCCTTCGGCGAGGAGAAGCCCAACAACATCGCCGGCCGCGACACCGACATCGGCGCGTTCATGGGCGCGATCGAAGTCTCCTACGACATGGACTGGTTCCGCCCCAAGGTGAGTTTCCTCTACGCCAGCGGCGACGAGGACCCGCTCGACGGCCGTGCCGGCGGCTTCGACGCGATCTTCGACGACCCCAACTTCGCCGGCGGCCCCACCTCGTTCTACCAGAACCAGGGCCAACGCATCTTCGGCGTGGGGCTGGATCAGGGCCGCTCGTTCCTCAACACGCTCAAATCAAGCAAGGCCGAGGGCCAGAGCAACTTCGTCAACCCCGGCGTCTTCCTCTTCAACGCGGGCTTCGATGCGGAGATCACGCCCACCCTCCGAACGAGTTTCAACTTCAACGCGCTCTTCTTCTCCGACACCAGTTCGCTCGAGTTCTTCCTGAACCAGAACGACATCCGCCAGGAGATCGGCTACGAGATCAACCAGTTCGTGCAGTGGCGGCCCTTCCTCAACAACAACGTCATCATCTCCGTCGGCGGCTCGCTCTTCTTCCCCGCCGGCGGCTTCAACGACATCTACAACGACTCGCAACTCCTCGGCCAGATTTTCACGGGCGTGACGCTGACATACTAGCGCGTCCTCAATCCGCCCCTCCCTCGCCCTTGGATTTGCCCTTTGCTCTTTGCCATTTGGCGCTTTGTGCTCCCCGCCTCGGAGGCCTCCCCCATGTCCACCCCTTCCCGCCGCCTCGCTCCCCTCTTCTTCGCCTCCCTCGCGGGCGCCGCATCGCTCCTCGTCGCCCTCGCCGCGTGCGAGCATCAGTACTCCTGGCGCGGCAGCGAACGCCACGACGACAGCGAAACCGCCAAGATGATGTCCATGGACCCCGCCGAAGCGCGCCGGGTCTTCCTCGCCAGCATGGCACCAGCCGCGCCCGGCAAGGGAGCCTATGCGGGCACCGAGGGCGTGAAAGCCCAGGACGCGGCCAACGCCAAGAGCAAAGGCTGCATCTCCTGCCACACCACCGGCGATTCGCCCTCCATGCACGCCGGCGACAGCGTCGCCATCTCCTGCATTGATTGCCACGGCGGCAACGGCGAAGTGATGAGCACGCTTGCCGAGGCCGGCCGCCCCGGCAAACCCGGCACGCCCATCCATGATGAGGCGTATCTCAAGGCCATGCACGAGGCCCACGTGCAGCCCAAGAACCCGCAAGGCTGGTACGGCGCGGACGTGGCCGACGGCACCGCCAAGTTCGCCGAGCACCCCCCCCACGCCCACGCCGACCCCAAGCACATGCACGGCTCGCGCAACCCGCGCATCACCTACGCCGCGTTCCAGCAGGAGTCGGCCGAGTTCGTCCGCTTCATCAACCCCGGCGATCTGCGCATCGCCGACCTCGCCTGCGGCGCTTGCCACGGCGACAAGTTCGGCGACCACATCGACCGCGTCCGCCACAGCATGATGAGCCACGGCGCACAACTCTGGGGCGCGGCCCTCTACAACAACGGCTCCGTGCCCAACAAGTGGACGCGCTACGGCGAGGCCTACGACGTCTTCGGCCGCCCCGCCCGCCTGCAAGGTGTGGCCCTGGACGCGAAAAACGACGGCGACCCGCAGTGGCGCAACCCCACCCAGACCGAAATCTCCAAGCACGGCGTGCTGCCCTACCTGGAACCGCTGCCCGCCTGGAACATCGCCCAGCCCGGCAACATCCTGCGCGTCTTCGAGCGCGGCCAGAAGTTCCCCAACCCCGAGATCGGCCAGCCCAACGTCTTCGTCGAGCCGGGCAAGCCCGACAAGCAACTCTCGCCCCGCGGCCTGGGCACGCTCCTGCGCGCAGACCCCGTCTTCCTGGGCATCCAGAAAACCCGCCTCCTCGATCCCATCCTCCCCATGCTCGGCACCAACGACCACGCCGGCGACTACCGCTCCAGCGGCTGCACAGCCTGCCACGTCGTCTACGCCAACGACCG
>CAZNEU010000283.1:0-14624 GCA_964571915.1 uncultured Phycisphaeraceae bacterium | reverse complement strand
CACGCCCCGTACCCCTCCCTGCATGCCTTCCGCCCTCCGCCCGCCTCTGCCCGCTCCCTTGCCGCTCGGTACACTGCGGGCCGCATGACACGATCCCTCACCAACTTCCTTGCGGCACTCGCCCACCTCACCCTTCTGGCGTGCCTGTCCGGCTGCGCGGCCGAGCCCGCCGCAGAGACATCCGCCGCGGCCACCCCCACCGCCATAGCCACAGCACCCCCAAGCGACTTCGCCTTGGGCGTAACCGTCTACGCCGCGCAGACCGGCGGCAGCACCGCCGGCCTTGCCACACCCGCGCACACACGCCCCGCACGTTACATCCTGGAACCCGGCGGCGCGCTGCGCGTGGCCACGGGTCCATCACTCACCGCCGCGAGCGTTCCGCCCATTGCCCGCACGCTGTCGCCCGACGAGGCCGCGGGCCTGTACACCACGATGCGCGATGCCAACCTCTTCATCCGCGGCCACGGCGGCACGGTCGGTTCGCCCAACGCCTATGTGCCGCCGCCGCACCGCTCCACCACGCTGGTGTCGTACACGGCAAACGGCCGCCGCGGCAGCGTGGCGCTCCCCGCTAGCGACCCGAGCGTGCGGCCGCTTGTCGAGAAACTCGCGGCCCTGGGCTGGGTGGGCAGATGACCAGGCACGAGCGACCAATGTTTGCGCGCCCGCGCCGGTTCCTCTGCCTGCTGTGCGCCCTCTGCCTCGGCGGCTGCGCGAGCAAGCCCGCCGCCACGCCCACGGGCGGCTGGGCCCTTTCGCTGCGGGTAAGCCAGAGCGAGGCCAACCGCTACCTCTACTACGAACTCGAGCGCGGCGGCAAACTGCTGTACGTGGCCGGAGAGCGGGCCAAACTCGCCGAGCCCACCGAGGAGCGGCCGACGTGGGCGGGCGTGCTTTCGGCAACCGAGGCCGCGCCGATCGTGGCCCATCTCGAATCTGATCGCACGCCGCGCGATGCCGAAAAGACGCCGCGCGGCACCAACTACCGGGCCACGCTCCGACCGCCGTCTGGCTGGAACACCGACATCGACAGCGGGCCTACGCCCTTTCTTGAACGCCTGCTCGCACTGCTGAACGAAGCCCAGCGTGCCCGCCGCGCGGATGTGTTCGACCCGTTTCCGAAGTAGGGCGTGCCGCGTGCGGGTCGTTCCGCCAGCGCGCAGCCGACCCATGCCCGCGGCCCCGGTATCACAGTTGGATAGAGCGGCGGTTTCCTAAGAGACTGTTTCAGAACGTAGGTATCGGCCGATGAACTCGGTTGACACCACCAGCGCAAGGAGGCGCGAACATGGCAGCGGAGCTGCTCCCCGAAGAACTGTGGACCGAGATCAAGCCCTTGTTGCCGCCGCCGCCGCGGCCGTCGTCCAAGGGCGGGCGGCCGCCGGTGGACAACCAGGCGGCGCTCAGGGGCATCATCTTCGTGCTCCGGTGCGGCGTTCCCTGGCAACGGCTGCCCACCGAGGCGTTCAAGGTCAGCGGCTCCTCGTGCTGGCGGCGGTTCAGGGAATGGACCGCCGCGGGCATCTGGCCGGAGTTGCACGGACGCTTGCTCAACCGCCTGGGCAAGGAGAACGGCATCGATCTCCAGCACGTCGTGGTCGATTCGCAGTCGGTGCGCGCCGTCAAAGGGGGGCGCACACCGGCCCGAACCCGACGGACCGCGGCAAACAGGGCTGCAAACGCCATGTGCTGACCGAAGCAGAAGGCGTGCCGCTGGTGGTGCAGACCACGCCCGCCAATGTGCCCGACCAGGCGCAGTTGCCCGCGCTGCTGGAAGCGCGTCCCGCCGTGCGGGGGCCGCGCGGCCGTCCGCGGCGCAACCCGGAGGCCATCATCGGCGATCGCGCCTACGGGACCAAAGAGATGATCGCCCTGGTCGAATCGCAGGGAATCGAAAGCCTGCTTGCTGAGCGTGCCGACGACACCCACGGCAGTGGGCTGGGTGTACTCCGCTACGTGGTTGAGCGCTCCCTGGCCTGCTTCAGCCACTTCCGCCGCCTCCGCCTCTGCTACGAACGCTGGGGCGAGCACTTCCAGGCCTTCCACGAACTGGCCGCCTGCCTGCTCGTCTGCTCACGACTCAAACTGTTCCGACTATCGTTCTGAAACAGTCTCTAAGGTGCTGCTGAAGCAAGGGGTGTATCTGCCAGTCGCACACGGCGAGTTTGACCTTCAGGACAGGACCATCCGACAGGGGCTCGCCCGGATACTCAGCGGTGAAGCCTCTCTTGGCGTTACCGCCATCATTCCTGACGAGGCGCTCAAGCAACAGCAGAAGATTCAGACCGATTTGGCCAAGGTGCTTGCGGGCAAGCAGCCTCTCACGGTCAAGATTGCTGAGTCGCCCAACGGTTCAGATAGTTGATTCGAGACCCACGGCGCAATGGCTGCGGTTGCCACTTCGCTCCACGGCCCCGGCGTGTCGCCGTGCCCACCCCATCGCATCATGTGGCGTGCGGCCCTGCCCGCCCCGCCGCCCCCTCCCCCCCTCCGCATATCCTCCCCCGCCATGCACGACACCGTTCACACCCTGCCGAAAAAGACCCGCGCGGCGATGGTCGAACTCCTTCAGGCCCGTCTCTTCGACACCGTCGATGCCTTCACGCAGGCCAAGCACGCCCACTGGAACGTGAAGGGGCCGGGTTTCATCGCGCTGCACGAACTCTTTGACAAGGTCGCCGCGCAACTCGCCGGGCACGCGGACGAGATCGCCGAGCGCCTCACCACGCTGGGGGGCATCGCCGCGGGCACGGCCCGCCGCGTGGCCAAGGCCACGACGCTGCCCGAGTATCCCGGCTCCATCGCCTCCGGACGCGACCATGTGAAGACTCTCTCTGCCGCGCTCGCCCAACTCGCCACCACCTACCGCGCCGCCATCGACGCGGCTGACAAGCACGATGACAAAGTCACCGCCGACCTCTTCACGGGCAGCGCGGGCGAACTCGACAAGAGCGTGTGGATGATCGAGGCCCACCGCCAGGCGAAAGACTAAAGCGGCACGGCAGCGTGGCGCAGCGGCGGACAAGATGTCCGCCCCACCAAGCACTGTGGCTCTCCGTGCCTGCACCTCACCCCGCCTTGGCCAGCGCCAGCCCGATCGCATCCGCCACCACCACGCGGTTGCGCCCGCCGTGCTTGGCCGCGTACAGGGCCTTGTCGCCCATCGCGATCCACTGCTCCGCCGTCACCGGCCCGCTCCCCGCGGGCGCACCGGCCACGCCGATCGAGACCGTGATCGTGCGCTCCGGGTGCTTGGCCCACACCTTCGCCTCCAGCGTGGTGCGGATGCGGTCCACCACCATCTGCGCATCTGCCGGCGCTGTGTGCGGCAGGATCAGCACAAACTCCTCACCGCCGAACCGGCAGGGAATATCGGTGCCGCGGCAGTTGGCGGCGATCACCCTGGCAAACTCCTGCAGCACCGCATCGCCGGCGGGGTGGCCGAAGGTGTCGTTGACCGACTTGAAGTGGTCGAGGTCGAACATCGCCAGTGAGAGCGGATGCCCGTAGCGCTGGTTCTCGCTCACCTCCTGGGCCCAGCGCCGGTCGAAGCACTTGCGGTTGCCCAGAGCCGTGAGGCCGTCAACATTGGCCTGCTCGGCCAGCATGCGCACCAGCCGGTCCAGCCGCAGCGCGGCACGCAGGCGGGCCTTGAGTTCCAGCACGTCGCCGGGGTTGGTCAGGCTCTTGTGAACGTAGTCCGAAGCGCCAAGATCAAACGCCGCCACCTTGTCGTCCGCCTCGGCGTTGGCGGAGAGCACGATCACGGGCACATCCGCGAGCGCAGGCGTGGCCTTGAGGGCGCGGAGCACCTGGAAGCCGTCCATGCCGGGCATGTCAAGGTCGAGCAGGATGGTGCCGGGACGCGCGGCCTTCGCCATCGTCAGGCCCTCTTCGCCGCCGAACGCGTCGGCCAGTTCGATCGGCTCGTGCTTGAGCCGCACGCGCAGAAGGCGATGCACATCGACGGCATCGTCGATGAGCAGCACGGTCGGCTTGGGCTCGTTGGTCGTCACGCCGCGAAATCTCCGAGGAACAAGAACGGGGAACAACAGCCGTTACATCGAAACACGGCGGCACAGCGCGATCAGGTCCTCGAACTGCGCCCGGAGTTGCTCCACCCTTGCACCGCTCCCATGAGCCATCGCGTCGATCGAAGACTCCACCCGCCCCGCGGCCTCGCCCACAGTGGGGAAGCCGTAGCCGCCGCCAGCACCCTTCAACTGGTGCGTGAGGCGCTTGAGGTCGTCCAGGCGCTGCTGCTCCCAGAGTTCTCCGAGCGCGGCGATCTTCTCGGGCATTCCCGAGACGAACATCTCCACGATCTCGCGCATGTCCGTGTCGTCAACGAACTGGCTGCGCAGTGGAGACACGGACGGAGATGGCGTTGGCGTGGTTGTCATGGTGTTGCCCCTGCCGCGAGAATCGGCGGGTTGCCCGTGTCGCTTCACTCCCGCAAGCGCCGTGTGCCGAAAAGTCGCAAACTAGGAAAACCGCCTTAGTGGCCGGTTTGGGGCCGACCGGCACGCACGGGCCTGCCACAGATTCGTGGCAGTGGCGCGTGCGGACGCGGACCGCCCACGGACCCGTCTCGCGTGTGCTTCACACCTTTTTCACGATCGGCGCGGCCCGATAACTGGCCTCCAGAATCTTCTTCGAGTCGGCCTTGAGCCACGATTCCAGCACGCCCGCGTACACCTCGCGGAAGTCCACCGTGTAGTGCAGGTCGCCCGCGTCCAGGTCTGTCAGGCTCGGGTGCGGGTTCAGCACGCCGGGCACCACCATGGGGCCAAAGAGGAACATGGGCGCGGCGGTGCCGTGGTCCGTCCCCTGGCTGGCGTTCTGGCTCACGCGCCGGCCAAACTCCGAGAACTGCATGGTGAGCACACGCGCGGCGTTGCCCTGCACCTTCAGGTCCGCATAAAACGCACGGACGGCCCCCGCGACCTGTCCGAGAAGGTTCGCGTGCCGCCCGTTCTCGCCCCCCTGGCCCGCGTGGGTGTCGAAGCCGCCCAGTGCCACGTAGTACACGCGCGTCTTCAGGCCTGCGGCGATCATGCTCGCCACCATCTGCAACTGACGCGACAGGTCGCTGCCGGGATACGCGATGCGCGGCTTGGCGGCCACCGCCCTGCGGATGAGATCGCTGGAGACCTGAGCGTCCAGCGCCGTGCGCGTGAGGAAGGTTGCGTTGGACTCGGGGTCGGCGGTGGATGCCGCGCCGAGTTTGGCGATGCGGTCGTAGGGAGCGCCGAGGCTCTTCTCCACGTCGCGGCCTGTCCACCGGAACAGGTCGGCGTTGTCGAAGGCCAGGGGCTTGACCTTCCGCCCCGTCATCGCCAGGGGAGCCGACCCGCCGATGGCGATGCCCGGGTGCTGCCCCCCCCCCACCCCCGCAGCCGCAGGCTCCGGCCGGCCGCTCTCGCCCTTGCCCGTGCCGCAGCACTCGCTGTCAAAGTAGCGGCCCAGCCAGCCGTCGCCGGTGGCGCTGGTGTCGGCGGTGTGCCAGATGTCCATGCTCTTGAAGTGTGAGCGGTTGGGGTTGGGGTAGCCCACGCCCTGCACAATGCCCACGAGGCCGTCGTCGTACAACTCCTTGACGGGCGCCAGGCCCGGGTGCAGGCCGACCCCGGTCTCGCCCAACTTCAAGACGCGCTCCTCACGGATGCCGATGCCGGGCCGGGCCCGGTAGTACGCCGCGTCGGCGTACGGAACAACCGTGTTCAGGCCGTCGTTGCCGCCGCCGAGTTGGATGACGACGAGGATGTGGTCCTCCGGCACGCCGGGAATGGAGGATGCGCCAGGTTGGGCCTTCTGAAGGCCCAGCGCCGAGCGGCTGAGAAACGCGGGGATGCTGGCCGCGGCGGACGCGAGCACAAGGCCGCTGCCAAGAAACTCGCGGCGGGTGAAGGCGGAGAGATCGTGATACATGGAAGACTCCAGACACGAGGCAGGGGACAGGTGTCAGCGGACAGGTGCCAGCAAACCGGGAGAGACGAGGGCGGGGTTCGGCTGTCACCTGTCCCCTGCCACCTGTCCCCTAGCACAACTGATACTCCGGCATGGCGGTGATCAGCATCATGAGGTGGGTGAGGGTTTCGGGGTCCAGTTTGCCGCCCCTGGCCGCCAGCAGCGCGATCAACTCCGCGCGTGCCGCGGGCGGGTTTTCGGGGTGGTGGCCGAGGGCAAACGCGAGGATCGCATCCACAACCTTGGCCGGGTCGCCGCCGGCGGATTCGGGGTAGGCATCGGCAAGGTGGGAGAGAAGGGCCACGCCGTCGAAGCGTTCCTCGTCGGCCAGCGCGTCCTTGCCCTTGGGCTTCCTGCCCGAAAGCAGGTAGACGAGCGTGTTCTGCCGAACGAACATGGTGGCGGTGTTGATCCACGAGCGGCCGCCGTCCCACCCCTTGACGCTGGGAGGGAAGAAGAGGCTCTGGCCCATGGTGTTGGTCGCGTCGTTGAGGGTGGCCAGGTCGCGCGCGGGCGTGCCCAGGGAGCGGATCGCCCCGACCACGAGTTGCACGGGGCTCTTGATCTGCTCGCCGCGCAGGGCCGGGTCGTAGAAGTGCTGGCTGAGAAACAGGCGCCTCAGCACGGGCCGCAGTTGATAGTTGCTCTGCTCCAGACCCCGGGCCATGCCCGCGATCACGGGCCTGGCCGCGTCGTCGAGCCGCTTGCGGCCGGTGGGGTGGTCGGCCACGAAAAAGCGGTAGAGTCGCGTGGCGATGTGGAGGGCGCACGCGGGCTGCTGAAGGATGATGCCGACAAAGTCCTCACCGTCAAGAGTGCCCGAGGCCCCGAGGATCTCCTTGCGGCCGTGGTCGTGGTTGTTGGGCTGGAAGGCGAAGGCATCGTCCTCGAAACTGTACCCGGTCAGGGCCCGCGCGCCTTCCTTGATGTCGTGCTCGGTGTAGTTGCCCACGCCCAGACTGAACAGTTCCATGATCTCGCGCGCCAGATTCTCGTTGGGCCTGCCCTTGCGGCTGTCGTTGTTGTCCAGGTACGCGATCATGGCCGGGTCGCGGATGATCGCCCCCAGCAGGTCGGCGTAACTGCCCGCGGCGTGCGTGCGGAAGAGCTGGTTCTGCACGAACATGTGGTAACTATCTTCGATCGTGCGGTAACTGGTGGCGAACAGCCCGTGCCAGAAGAGCGTCATCTTCTCCTCCAGGGGGCGCGGCGTTTCGATCAGCCGGCGCAGCCACCACTGCTGCACGCGCCGCATCTGCTCACGGTCCTTCTGCTCGGCCTCCTGGCGGCGGGCCCGGAACTTGGCCAGCGTGTCCTCGTCGCGGGCTCGGGCCGCGCGCTGATTCTCGGCCCGCTCTTCGGCCGTGGGCGGGCGGATGATGTCGCTGTCGAACAGGGCGGGGGCGGCATCTTCAGCGGGCACGCTGTCGAACTTCACCAGGTGCTCAACGGCCTTCTCCGGGCCCCACGAGGCCAGCAACTGCACCTGCTGGGGTGTGCCGCCGAAGCCCGCGCGCCACAGCAGGTGGCGGGCCTCGCCGAAGCCGAAACTCTTTTTGGCGATGGGTTGGAGGGAGGCGCTCACGGGCAGAACCCTGGACGCGGCGGCGGTGCTCTGCATCACACATACTCCCTGTCGCGGGCCCGGACATCGGCACAACGCTGCTAAAGATACCGGCATTGCAGGCGGCCAGTTCCCCAAGCCGTCCCCCGGCCGCGGAATCGCCCTTGCCAGTCCCCCACCGCGGAATCGCCCCGCGTCCGTTCCCTACCATCCCCCGCATGACGGCCCTCTTCAGCCTCGCCAGCGGCGACGTGCCAACCAGTGCCGGCGGCGGCGGGGGGGACGAGCGCAGCATTGTGCTGGACATCCTGGTGGTGCTGGCCGCGGCGGCCCTGGCCACGCTGGGCCTGCGCCGCCTGAAACTGGGCTCCATCCCCGCGTACCTGCTTGTGGGAGCGGTGATCGGACCCTTCGCGCTGGGCTTGGTGCGCGACGGTGCCAACATCGACGGCATTAAGAGCCTCGCCATCATCCTGCTCATGTTCACCATCGGCCTCCACCTGGACCTCTCCACGGTGGGCGGGGGTTTGCTGTCGATCCTGGGCGTGGGGGTCGTCTCAACCATCGGCGTGGTCGTGGCGTGCTGGCCCATCGGCATCCTCATGGGCCTGTCCGCGCCCGGCGCGCTCGCCGTGGCCATGGCCATGTCGATGTCGTCCACGGCCGTCGTGCTGCGGCTCATCCAGCAACGGCGCGAGACGCACCGCCTGCACGGCCGCCTCTGCGTCGGCATCGCCATCACCCAAGACCTGCTCAGCCTCGCCATGCTCGCGGCCATGCCCCTCCTGGCGACATGGGCCGGCGTGGAGGCCAGGCCGGGAGCGAACGCGATGGGCCTTGCCTCGCTCATCAAGGAACCGGCCACCGCCATGGGCGGACCGCTCCTGGGCACCATCGCCGTGGGCGCGTCCGCCGTGGCGGGCATGGTCCTGCTGATTCTCGTGGGCCACAAACTCCTGCCGCGCCTGCTGCACGAGGCCGCCAAGGACCACTCCGGCGAAGCCACGCTGGTCCTCTCCGCGGCGGTGGCGCTGGGCGCGGCGGTGCTGGCGGCGTTCCTGGGCTTCAGCCCCGAACTGGGCGCGTTCATGGCGGGCTTCCTGCTCGCCAGCACACCCTTCCGATATCACCTGGCGGGCCAACTCTCGCCCATGCGCGACCTCTTCATGGCGGTCTTCTTCACCGCCGTGGGCCTGAAGTTGAACTTCAACGATGCCCTGAGCGCCTGGTGGGTGGTGCTGCTGGGCGTGCCCCTGCTCATCGCCGTGAAGGCCGGGCTCATCGGCCTCAGCGTCTGGGGCGCGGGGGCTACCGCGGGCGTGGCGGGGCGCACCGGCCTGCTGCTGGCCCAGAGCGGCGAGTTCACCATCGTGATTCTGGGTGTGGCCTCGCTTCAGGGCGTCATCGCCGGACCCGCGGAGACCGTGCCGATCGCCATCACCGTGGCCACGCTCCTGGCAACGCCGATCCTGGCAAACTGGGGCATCCGCTTGCAAGGCCCCTTGGCGAAGATACCCCCCGCCAGGTTCCTGGCACGCTCGGCCCTGCGCGAGGCCGAGGCCGCGATGGGCGCCCTGAGCGACCCGGCGGAACTTGCGGAGAGCGCGGCGCGTGCGGGCCGGCCCAAGGTGGGCCAGGCGGACGCACCCGTGGCCGGCCGCGCCCCCGTGCGGCGGCGCGTCATCGTGGCGGGGTTCGGCGTGATCGGACGGGCCGTGGCAGACCGGCTGGAGATTTCGGGCGTGCCGTTCACGATCGTGGAGTTGAACTCCACCACGGTGGACACCCAGCGGCGGCTGAACCGCCACGTGGTGTACGGCGACGTCGGCAGCCCGGAGGTGCTCGAATCGGCGGGCATCCACGACGCCGAGGCGGTGTTTCTGACCGTGCCCGACGACGATGCCATCATGCGGGCGTGCCAGCAGATCCGGCGGCTGGCCCCCCATGTGTTCATTGTCGCGCGCACGAGTTACCTGAGCACCGCGTTTGCCGTGCAGGGGGCGGGGGCGGACGAGGTCGCCATCGGCGAGGTGGCCATCGCCGAAGACATGGCGCGGCGTGTGGTCGCGCGCCTGAAAAAAACCGACACCGGCGGCACGCCGTGAACGGGAAACACTGTTGGCCACAGATCAACACAGATGAGCGCAGATCGGATCGAAGGCCAACACAGAGAGCCACGGAGACGGTGGACGCAGATCAACGCAGATCGGATGAAGGCCGCGAGGCAGAGAACACCGATCGACACGGAGAATGAGCACAAACCGCGGGCCTTGAATCCGCGTTGCCACGCCCTTCTCTGCGTTCATCTGCGCTTATCCGGGTCCAATCCGGCTCCGCTCCGTGCCCATCGGTGCTCATCTGCGGCCAATCCGTCCTCAATCCGCCATGTTCTTGAGTTCATCGCGCAGGATGGCCGCGAGTTCGTAGTTCTCGGCGGTGAGCGCGTCCTGCAGGCGTTTCTTGAGTTCGGACTTCTGGCTCAGCGGGAGTTTGGGAACCAGCGACTCGCGCATGCCCCTGAGCAGTTGCACCTCGCTGGAGGCGTCGAACGAGGCCTCTTCGCCAACCTGCGTGTAGTGGCGGCGCAGGGCCTCGAGCCCCTCGTCCAGCGCGAGAATGGCCGCCTTCGGCTCGTTGTCCTTCAGGGCCTGACTGGCCAGGGCGCGGGCCCGCATCATGGTGATGTACGCCCGGAAGGGTTCCAGGGCCTGACGGTCCGACTCGGTCTCGGCGTGGACCGCGCACAGGTCGAGCACGCGCAGGTTGCGGCTGGTGTCGCGCACCACACCGTCGTAATCGTCGAGCACCAGCAGGGCCATGTAGCGGTGGTAGTACTGCACGGCCTCCTCGCGCAGTTCGCGGCAGTCGTCCGCGGAGATGACAAAGCCGCTCACGTTGCCCTGCTCGCGCTGGAGTTCGTCGATGCGGGCCTCGTGATACTCGAGCAGGCTCTCGTAGCCGCGCGGGCGTTGCCCGTCGGGGCGG
The DNA here is from genome assembly GCA_964571915.1 of uncultured Phycisphaeraceae bacterium. GTDB lineage: Bacteria > Planctomycetota > Phycisphaerae > Phycisphaerales > UBA1924 > JAEUIX01. Next base: position 4,102 of record CAZNEU010000283.1, on the reverse strand, counting down.
CCGTCCACTCGCATCTGGAGAATGCCCAGGTCCAGGCGCATCTGCACGCGGTCGTCGCCGTCGTCGCCGGGGATGAGGCGCACGTTGATCTTGCCGGCCTCGTAGGGCCAATCACGCAGCGTGCTGGAAAGATCAAGGCTCATCTGTCCACCCGCCCCCGCGCTGGGCAACCGCCCAAGCCCACCGCCACCCCGACACCGAAATCATCGGCACAACTTTGTGCGGTCGAAAAACCTTCGCCAACCCTTCAACTATACGGGCGATGCCCGCCGTCGGTGCCCGCAACACCCCGCGGCGGCCTGCAAACGGCCAAAGGACCGATAAAACCCGAACCGGAACGGCCCGGGCGGCCGGCCCCCCGGGGGGGCGGGAGGGTCGATCAAGCGCGATTTGGAAACGGGCGATGGATCAGATGCGTTATGCTCTGCGTACCGTTCCAATGTCAGCCCAACACGTCGGTTCTCGGCGTGGACCATCCAGTGGGGTGCCTCGTAGAAAGCGGGTTTGACCGTGCCGACAGCCAAGTCCACGCGCTCAGCGCCATCGGGCGACCTGCAAACAGGTCTCCAGTTGTACCTGCGCCAGATCAACGAAACGGCGCTGCTCACCGCCGAAGACGAGAAGGTTCTCGGCTGGTCCATCATCAACGACAACTGCCCCGCCGCGCGTGAACGCATGATCCGGGCCAACCTGCGGCTGGTGGTCTCCATCGCCAAGAACTACGCCAACCGCGGGCTGACGCTGCAGGACCTGATCGAAGAGGGCAACGTGGGCCTCATGCGGGCCGTCGAGGGCTTTGACCCGGCCCAGGGCGCCCGCTTCAGCACCTACGCCAGTTGGTGGATCAAGCAGGCCATCAAGCGGGCGCTCATCAACGCGGTGCAGCCGATCCACGTTCCGGCCTACATGGTGGAACTGATCGCCAAGTGGAAGCAGGCCTCACGCCGGCTGGAGAGCGCCCTGGGCCGCCCCCCGGCCATGCAGGAACTGGCCGACGAACTGCAACTGCCCCTGAAAAAACTCAAGATCATCCGGCGCGCCATCCGGGCCGTGAGAACGCCCGCCCAGGCCCCGGCCGACGAGCAGGGCGACACCATGAGTTTCGCCGAACTCCTCGCCGACCACCGCACCGGCTGCCCCAGCGAAACCATGGTGCGCGGCGACGAACTCACCACCATCCGCAGACTCCTGGACGCGATCGACGAACGCGAGGCTCGCATCCTCCGCATGCGCTTCGGCTTTGACGGACAGGAACCGCTGACGCTCAAGCAGATCGCCCAGGAGATCGGCATCAGCCGCGAGCGCGTCCGGCAGATCGCCGACGAGGCCCTGCGCAAACTCAACGCCCAACTCAACGACGAGCGCCCCAGCCGGTTCTTCCGGCCCGTCGCCGTCGCCTCCTCCAGCGTGGACGATCGCCTCGACCGCGAGAGTGAGGACGACCGCTTCCGTGCCATGAGCGCGTAACCGGGATTGTCCATGCTCGCCCGGGCGGGTCCGCGCCAACAGAACCGAGGCTGCCGACGGCTACCATCGCCACCCCGACGGGCGTACTTCCCGCGGGCTTTGCGAGGTGGCTGCATGGCGATCAATCTCTGCGCTCGGTTCGGCACGGTTCTGGCACTGACGGCGGTGCTTGGTGCCAGCGCGTCCCGGGCGGACGAGCAACTGGACAAGGTCAACGCGCCCTTCAAGACCATCCCTCCCGACAAGCGGTCGGACGCGCTGCTGCTGCCGTTGCTGGTCAAGACCGGGGAGGCCCCGGCGGGTGTGGTCAATGCGTTCAATGCCGCGCTGCTGCCTGCCACCAGCGCTGCCTTCAGGGACGCGGGCGCGTGGGCACAGGCCGAGCCGCAGAAGGCGGCCCTGGCGGCCTTGGCGCAAGCGACGGCGGAGCGCGACTGGAAAAAGGCCTTCGCCTTCGGCCAGCCCTACGGCTTTGACGGCGTGGACCCGGACCTCGTCATCGCGGGGGCGTACACCGACATCGGCGACCCGCCCACCATCGCCGCGGCCCGGCACCTCTACATGCCCCTGCTCGACCGGCTGCGTGCCCTGGCGCACCTGGAGGCCACGCACCTCGCGGCGGAGGGCAAGCCGGACGAGGCCGTGAAGGTGCTGACCGACCTCGTGCTCTTCGCACGCCAGATGTGCGACCGGGCCTTCCTCTTGGAGCAGCGGTGGGGGTACGAGACGATGATTCTGGGGCTGCACCGAGCCCGCGACGTGGCGTACCTCGATGCCCGTTCGGGCGAGCCGAAGATGGTGCCGGGGGCGATCCGCGCGCAACTCGACCGGCTGATGGACCGGGCCAAGGTGATCGGCAGCGAGCGGCTGGTGCTGCCCGCGGGCGACGGCCTGGGAGCGGAGCAGACGCTGGGGCGCATCTTTGTGCGCGGGGCCGGCCCGAACGTGAACACCTACGCCCGCACACTGGGCCGTGTGGGCTCGCGCCAGCGGCCCCTGCGGCTGTTCAGCGAGGCGGCCAAGTGGGACGTGATGGCCGCGGCCAGCGCGGGCGACAGCGAAACGCGCGAGGCGCTGAGCGGACTCGTGAAGGACTGGGGCACGCGCTGGCAACTCACGCTCTTCGACCCGATCCTCAGGACCCCGACCGCCTACGCGAACCTGGACAAGGTGCGCTTCGCGGCGCTGGACTCCACCGTGGGCGACCTGGGCGTGCTCTTCGGCCTGCGCACGCAGATGCTGTGCGAGTTGGCGGGCACGCGGGCCTCTCTGGCGATGCACGCGTTCTGGCGGACGAACCGGTCCTTCCCGCGCGACGTCGGCGCGGTGCGGCCGACGTTCATCGACAAACTCGACAACGACCCCTACCTGAAGGACGCCAGGCCCGTGGCCTTCTTCGTGCCCATGCGCGACACGACACGCCGGGGCACCGAGCCCAAACCGCACGAGATCCGCGTCGTAATCGGCGACCCCTACCCCTCGTTCAGCGTGCAACTCAACGACGAGAACTTTGTGATGTACTCGGCCGGGCCAGACGGCGTGGCGAACCAGTGCCGCGTGGCGGGCCAGACCAGCGAAGATCGCGGCAGCGACTACCTTCTGTGGCCACCCGTGCTGAGCCTGTCCCGCCAGCACCTGGCCGACACCAACAAACTGCCGTGAGCATCGCAAGGTCATCGGAAAGGGAAGGTTCACCTGTGAGCGACCGGGCGCATCAACTCGTGGTCATCGGCTCGGGTCCGGCGGGGTGGACCGCGGCCATCTACGCCGCGCGGGCCCAGTTGGCCCCGGTGGTGTATTGCGGTGTGGCCAAGCAGGACCCCGGGCCGGTGCTGCCGGGCGGGCAACTGATGCTGACGACGGAGGTGGAGAACTACCCCGGCTTCCCGCACGGCATCGACGGGCCCAAGTTGATGACCGACTTCCAGGCCCAGGCCGAACGGTTCGGAACGAAGGTGGTGAGCGAAGACATCTTCGCCTGCGATTTTTCGACCAGGCCCTTCACGCTCCACACATCCAACGACGGCGTGGGCAAGACGGGCGAGGTGCGGGCACAGAGCGTGGTCATCGCCACCGGGGCCGTCGCCAACTGGATCGGCCTGGAGAACGAGATGCGCCTGGCCCGCTCCGGCGGCGGCGTATCCGCCTGCGCCGTCTGCGATGGCGCCCTGCCCGCCTTCCGCAACCAGGTGCTCGCGGTCGTGGGCGGCGGCGACACCGCCATGGAGGAGGCCACCTACCTCACCAAGTTCGGCAAGATGGTCTATGTGATCCACCGGCGCGATTCCCTCCGCGCCAGCAAGATCATGCAGGACCGCTTCCTCTCCCGCCCCAACGCTAAGGTGCTGTGGAACAAGCAGGTGGTGGATGTGCTCGGCACAAACTCGATCGAGGCTGTGCAACTCGAAGACACCGCCACGAAGGAACGCTCACGCATGGACGTGAAGGGCCTGTTCGTCGCCATCGGCCACACACCCGCCACAAAGTTCCTCAAGGGTTCGGGCATCGAGGTGAACGACAAGGGCTACGTGGTGCTGCACCGCCGCGATTCCTGCACCAACATCCCCGGTGTCTTCGCCGCGGGCGATGTGGCCGACGAGCACTACCGCCAGGCCGTGAGCGCGGCAGGGATGGG
>CAZNEU010000282.1:0-4721 GCA_964571915.1 uncultured Phycisphaeraceae bacterium | reverse complement strand
ACCGCGATTGGGCGGGTGCGTGTGATCTGGCCGTAGGGTGCTTTCCCTATGCCGCGGCTCGCGATGCGCTCCACGGGCAGCGATCTGCACCAAGGCTACAGCCCGCGGCCCCGCCCCCCCCGCTTGCGCGGGGGGCTCGTTTGGGAGGGTGCCGGATGCTGCCCCGCCCGGGGCCGGTGCCCCCCCGCTTGCGCGGGGGGCTCGTTAGCCAAGCCCTCCTTCACAGTCGGGCTGCATGTGGCGAACCGCCTCCCCCGGCCCTTCGGGCCACCCCCTCCGCTATGGAGCGGAGGGGGATGTGCCCCCCCGCTTGCGCGGGGGGCTCGGTTCTTGCCACCCGCTCGCGGCTCACCGCTACCGGCTGTTCCGCTTGCGCGGAGCGATAACAGCCCCGCCATGCAGAAACACGACTCGCTTCGGCGCGGCACGCGCACATTGCGGCGATGTCGGTTCATGTTGCGGTCCGCTGGCGTGTGCCAGTGCCGCAGCGCCCGGCCGAGCGAAGCACACCACAAAGAGGAAACGCTCTCGCGCGACGGGCTGACTCACCATCTCTGGAGACACGACCATGGCAAGTTATCCCACATCGCCCCGTCTGGACTTCCTCAACTGGGCCACTTCTCACGCCCAGGTGTTCGAGGACCAGGAGGCCAACATCGGCCTCAGCCCCCAGCAGGTCGCCGCCTTTCAGGCCGCCCTCACCACGGCCCGGGCCAGCGAAACGGCCCTGACCAACGCCCAGGAGCTCTCCAAGGGCTCGGCCATCACCAACACCGCCAACTTCGCCGCGCTCAAGAGGCAGGCCAGCGCGTGCGTGCGCTCCATCAAGACCTTCGCCGAGAACAACAACAACGACAACATCTACGTGCTGGCGCAGATTCCGCCCCCGGCCGACCCCGAGAGCCTCCCGCCCCCCGGCCAGCCCACCAACCTGACCGTGGAACTCTCCGCCAGGAGCGGTGCGCTCACCCTGCGCTGGAAGGCTGTCAACCCCAAGGGGGCCGCGGGCACGAGTTACATCGTGCGCCGCCGCCTGCCCAGCGACCCCGCCGGAGCCTTCCAGTTCATCGGGGCCACCGGCGTCAAGAAGTTCATCGACAACGCCTTCACCGCCGGGCCCGACAGCGTGCAGTACACCGTGCAGGGCCAACGCTCCGACAAGTCCGGCGCCGAGAGCGAGGTGTTCTTCGTGAGTTTCGGCCGCAACGGCCTGGGCCAGCAGACCGCGTTCGTGAGCAACGAGAACCAGCCCGTGCGGCTCGCCGCGTGAGCGGGAGTGGAAGGCACGAAGTGACGGAGTGGCGGAGTCACGAAGGGATCGGAACACAGGGGGGCTGGCCGCCGAGGCCCACCCCCCTTTTCATTGCGCGCCTCCTGCTCGCGGCTATCCGCTCACGGCGCGCGGCCGTTCCGCGGCGGGATCGGCCGCCCGTGCGGGTCGGCCGCAACCCGTTCGCTCCCCGCCAACCGCTCCTGAATCTCCGGGGAAAGAAAGTGCTCGGCCCGGTGCGCGCCCGCGTGGATGTGGTCCAGCGGCAGGCCCAGGTGCCCGGCCAGGAACGACTCCCACAGCCGGTGCCCACGCACGATGCGGCTGGCCCAGAGCAGGCCCGCGTCGGTCACGGCGATCGTGCCGCGCGGATGGGTGCGGACCATGCCGCGCCGGACCAGCCACCAGAGCGCGATGCGCCCCAGCAAGCCCGTGCGCGTGCCCGCCACCACGTCGCGCGCCGTCAGCGGCCGCGCACCGCCCCCCGCGCCACCCCCCGCGCCACCGGCAGCGCCCGCGTTCGCGCTGGTCCGTTCCTGCCACCTGTAGAGCATGCCCAGGCAATCTTCCTGCGCGATCCGCAGGGCCAGGCCCAGGTGCCGCGCCTGGCGGCTCACAAACCCGTAGCGCGGCGAGAAGAGCGTGGTGAGCATGAACAGGCCCAGGGCCACGCTGGCGATCATCCCCGCCACCGACGTGTTGACCCACACCGCCAGCGCGTAGCCCGCAACCGCGCAGAGGGCCGCGACGCCCGCGGCGATCCAGACCATGCGTGAGAGTTTGTCGGTGAGCAGGTGGGCGGTGGCGCCCGGGGCCACGAGCATCGCCACGACCAGGATCGACCCCACCGACTCGAACGAAGCGACGGATGTGGCCGCGACGGCGGTCATGAGGCCGTAGTGAACCAGCGTCGCGCTGATGCCCATCGTGGTGGCGAGGTACGGATCGAAGCAGACGATCCGCAGTTCCTTGAAGAAGACCGTGATGAGGCCCACGTTCACCGCCAGCACCACCGCCAGCCACACGAACGCACGCGGCACCTCGATGCCGGCAATCGCCACGGTGTCGAACGGTGTGAACTCGATCAGGCCGTAGAGCACGCACCCGGGGTCCAGGTCCACCTCGCGGGCCACCCACGTGATGAGCACCACGCCGACGGCAAAGAGCGTGGTGAACACCACGCCCATGGCCGCGTCCTCGGGCACGCGACCCCAGCGCGAGAGGGCCGTGGAGAGATACGCCGTGGCCACGCCCACCACCAGGGCTCCGCCCAGCATCGCCCAGGGCTCGCGGCTGTGCGTGAGGATGAACGCCAGCGCCAGGCCCGGCAGAATGGCGTGCGAGATGGCATCTCCCAGCAGCGACATGCGCCGCAGCACGAGAAAGCACCCCACCACGCCGCAGGCCACGCTGCACAGCACCGCCGTGCCTGCGATCCACAGGTCGTCATCGCGCACCTGATAGGCGCCCACGGAGAACCAGACGCGCGGGCCGGAAAAACCGGCGGCGGTTGCGGCGGCCGCGGGCAGCGCGCAGCACAGCACGGCCACCAACCCCGTCAGAATGAAGACAGATCGTGCGCGCATGGAGCCGTTCTAGGGCACCTTCCGCTCCGCCGTGGTATGGGGTGAATGCGGCACGCCCAGCGGAACCCGCCCCGACGCGGCGAGTTGCGCCTCAAGGCCCGCGAGCGTCTCGGGCGACAGCACGTGCTCGATCTGGTCCGCGTCGCGATCAACATGGTCGGCGGCGATGTCGGCCTGGGTGATGAGGAAGATCTCCCACAGGCGATGCACGCGCACCACCCGCGTCGCGGCCGCCTGGCCACGCTCTGAGAGCACGAACCCGTCCGCGTGCGGCACCACCAGGCCCGAGCGCACGGCGGCCCCGATTCGGCCCGGAGCGCGCCGCGACAGCGACGCGCGCCCACGGGCCAGGTCCGCCACCGACCAGCCTGCCGAGAGGTTGCCGCCCGGCTCCAGCATCTCGTACACGTTGCGGAGCAGGTTCTGGTCGGCGATGCGCCGCCGCAGAGCCGCGCGGCGCAGCACGTCTGCCAGGATGCCCCGGCGCGGGGCCGCCACCAGCGACACGATGAAGAACGCCGCGGCCACCAGCGTGATGAGCGGCCCCGTGGGCCACCCGCGCGACAGACCCGATGCCGGCGCAGGGATCGTCGCGCTCAGGGCCGTGCCGAGCATGCCCGCCAGGCCGCCCAGGGCCCCCGCGAGGATCACCATCGTGCCCAACCGGTGCGTCCAGAACCGGGCCGCGGCGGGGGGTATCACCAGCAGCGAGACCATGAGCACCACGCCCACGGCGGGCAGCCCCGCCACCGTGCAGATGCAGACCAGCAGCATCAGGCCCAGGTCCAGCACCATCGCGGGCCACCCTTGGCTGGCGGCAAAGTCGCGGTCAAAGCACAGGACCTTGAACTCCTTGTACAGCATGGCCACGGCGACCAGCACCACGGCCGCCACGCCCGCGATCAGCCAAGCATCGTCAGCCACCATGCTCGCGGCCTTGCCGAAGATGAAACTGTCAAGCCCCGCGCGGTTGCCCGAGGGTTGGTTCTGGATCACGCGCGACAGCACGATGCCAAGACCGAAGAACCCGCCGATCGCCAGGCCGATCGCCGCGTCCTCCTTGATGCGTGTGGCCGCCTTCACAAACGAGATGAACGCCGCGGCGGCGATGCCGACCACCAACGCCCCGACCATGAACGCGGCGAAGTTGCGGTCGCCCACCACCAGAAAAGCCAGGCACACGCCCGGCAGCGCGGCGTGGGCCACCGCATCGCCCACCAGCGACCGCCGCCGCAGCACCGCGAACGAGCCGATCACCGCCGACGCGATGCCAAGCAGGGTGGTGCCGATCAGCACCACGCGCGTGTTGGCGTCCTGAAGGGTGAGCAGGCGGACGAGTTGATCCAGCACCGGTCTTTGCCCTTTCAGTCCTTCGCGGGCGTGCCCCGCCGCACGGCCTCCGCCGCCTCGTCCAGCAGCGTCAGGCGGCCGCCGTAGGTCTGCTGAAGGTTGCGCGGCGTGAAGGTGCTCGCGACCGGCCCCGCGGCCACCAGCCGCATGTTCAGCAGCACCACGTGGTCGAAATACTCCGGCACGGTCTGCAGATCGTGATGCACGGCCACCACGGTGCGCCCCGCCGCGCGCAGTTCGCGGAGCACATCAACAATCGCCGTCTCGGTGGCCGCGTCCACGCCCGCGAAGGGCTCATCCATGAAGTAGAGTTGGGCATCCTGCGCGAGCGCGCGGGCCAGGAACACCCGCTGCTGCTGGCCGCCGGAGAGTTGGCTGATCTGCCTGCCCGCGTAGTCGGCCATGCCCACCTTCTCCAGGCTGGCCATGGCGATCTCCCGGTCCGCCCGGCCCGGGCGGCGCACCCAGCCGAGCCGCCCGTACCGCCCCATGAGAACGACATCCAGGGCATCAAC
>CAZNEU010000281.1:0-3643 GCA_964571915.1 uncultured Phycisphaeraceae bacterium | reverse complement strand
CGCGGAGCGTGGGGGTACCCAAGAACACAAGCCCCCTCTCGGAGAGAGGGGGTACCCAAAGCCGGACCACCCAGGAGAGAGGGGGTACCCAAAGCACCCACGCATCGCGGTACCATCACCGCATGTCTCCCCTCGGCCACGCACTCATCACCACCTTCGGCCTAGGCCACCTGCGCCCCGCCAGCGGCACGTGGGGTTCGCTGCCGCCCGCGCTTCTCGCGGCGGCACTTGTGCTCACGGGGCACTCGCACTCGTGGCTGTGGTGGGCGGCGTTCATCGTGATTGCGCTCGTCTTCGGCGCGGCGTGCGTTCTCTTCGGCGATGCGGCCGAGGCCCGCTGGTTCAAGAAAGACCCCGGCCAGGTGGTGGCCGATGAAACCTGCGGCATGGCCCTGACGCTGCTGCCCCTGCCCCTGCTCGCCCCCCGCCCGGTGGCCGGCGAGTTGGGCATGGTGCTGGGGGCGTTCCTGCTCTTTCGGGTGCTCGATATTCTCAAGCCCCCGCCCGCGCACGGGGTGCAACGCTTCGGCGGCGGGTGGGGGATTCTGCTGGATGATCTGGCCGCGGGGCTGTACGCCGCGGGCCTCATGCTCCTCCTCACGCCCCTGCTGGTCGCGCCCGCATGAAGCGCCCGGCACGGCCTGACCGATCACTACACTTGCTCTCTCCCACACCCGCGGAGCACCGGCGTTGACCATCCTCGAACGACTCAGCCAGACGCTCGAGCGCGTGCAGGCCTATGCGTGGTGGCAGGTGGCGATCGAACTGCTCGTCATCGGCATCCTCACCTGGGGCATCGTCCGCTTCATTCAATCCACGCGCGCCGCCGCCGCGCTCAAGGGCCTCCTCCTCCTGCTCATCATCGGCGCGCTGCTCGTGCGCATTGTCGGCCAGCGCGATGCCTTCCAGCGCCTCACCTTTCTCTACGACAACTTCCTCACCATCTCCGCCCTCGCCCTCATCGTCATCTTCCAGCCCGAACTGCGGCGCGGCCTGATCCGCCTGGGTGAAACGGCCGTGTTCCGCCGCACGCCGCAACCCGTGGTCGTCGTGGTCGAGGCCATCGCCGAAGCCGCGGCGTACCTCTCCAAGGCCAAGTTCGGCGGCCTCATCGTCATCGAACGCGAGACCCCGCTCAAGGCCCTGGCGGAGGGGGGCACCGTGATGCACGCGGCCGTCTCAAGCCGCCTCATTCAAACGCTCTTCTTCCCCGGCACGGCGCTGCACGATCTCGCGGTTGTCATCCGCGGGGGCGAGATTCTCGCGGCGGGCGTGCAACTGCCCCTGGCCGAACCCAGCGCCATGCCCGATGCCGCGCTGGGCTCGCGGCACCGGGCCGCCGTGGGCCTCACCCAGGAGTGCGATGCCCTCGTCGTCGTCATCAGCGAGGAGACGGGCGCGATCAGCCTTGCCGAGCACGGCAAACTCACACGCGGGCTGGACCGTGAAGAACTGGAAGAGACGCTGGTGAAAAAACTCCGCTCCGCGGCGGCCAAGCCCGGCGGACGGGTGCGAGCAACGTTCGCACGATCCGGCGGCGGGGTCTCCGGCGCGAGCGTGTCCGACCCTTCTGCGGAGTCCGTCATGGGGGCGTCGGTTGCGGGGATGACGCTGGCGGACGCGGAGGCGGGGGGACAGGGGGGCTCACAGGAACCGCACCCGGCGCACGATCGGCCGCTGATCTGAGGCGCACCACGACGGGCGTGCCCATCTTGGGCACGCGGGAAGCGTCGGCGATCCACTCCGGTTCGAGCGTGGCCGCGTCGGGGCTGAGGGCCTGGCGCAGACCCACCACCTCGCTGCCGAAGGTGTGCAGGCCGATCACCACGCCCGTGCCGTCGGCGTCGTACACCTCGCGGCGCTGGCCGGTGGCGGGGTCGGGCCGCTTCACGAAGCGCGAGCCGCTGAAGACCCACGCCGGCGGGATTTTCGCCGCGCCCGGACCGGCCGCTCCGTCAAAAGCGCGTCCGTCTTTGGCGCTCTTGATCCACTCTGCGGGGCGTGCGATCACCTTCGTGCCGTCGGCTCCCGCGGTCTCGATCTCGATCACCACCTCCGGGCCCGCCGCGGCAATGGCGAGCGCGCGGCCATCGCGCGACTCAAACCGCCCCGGCGCGCCCGGCTCCAGCCCCAGCATGAGCAGGGCCGCGTGGATGTGCGACGGTTTGGCCCGCGTCATCACCAGCGATTCGTGCTCGCGCGAGTCCGGCCCGCACACGAGCAGTTCCAGGTACACGTGCGGCGTCTGCGGGTCGTGGCAATCCATGGGCACGGTGCCGTCGAACTCGACGAACTTGGCCGCGCGGTCGATGCGCACGCCGGGGAAGATGGTGTGTGGTACGGCGGAGACCGCGGCCGGTTCCGGCGCGGGTTGCAACCAAAGAAGGACACACCCCACGGCCATCGCGCTCATCATGATGCCACCAACCTTTTGAACTCGTCGCCCCGATGCTCGTAGTTGGGGTGCTGGTCCCAACTGGCGCTGGCGGGCGAAAGCAGCAGGCAATCGCCGGGCTTGAGGTGCGTGTGTGCCGCGACCACGGCCTCGGCGAGCGTGCTTGAAAGCGTGAGCACGCGCACGCCGCGTGCCTGCGCCAGCGCGTGGATCGCCGAACCGGTGGCGCCCAGGCAGTGCAGGCCGCCCAGCAGCCGCGCGGCATCGGCCACGGGCGAAAGGTCAATCTTCTTGTCGTAACCGCCCGCGAGCAGGTGGATGTTCGCCCGCGCGATGCCCGCGGATTCGAGCGCATCGAGTGCTTTGAGCATCGCTTCGGGGGTGGTGCATTTGCTGTCGTTGAAATATCGGATGCCGCGCCGGTCGCGGACCAGTTCCAGCCGGTGCGGCAGGCCGCCGAACGTGGACAGGGCCGCGGCCAGCGCCGCGCGCCGGCCCTCGCCCAGCGCCATCACGCACGCCTCGAGCGCCATGGCCGCGTTCAGGCGGTTGTGGGCACCGGGCACGCGCAGCGTGCGCCCCGCAAGCGCCGCATCGTCGTCCACCCGCACACGCTGGCCGGTGCCCAACCCTGCCCAACCCGCCACCGTGCTCCCCAGCACCGCGCTGTCGCCTTCGCGCTGGTGCCGCAGCAGGTGGCGCTTGCTGGCCACGTAGTGCTCCATGGTCCCGTGCCAATCGGTGTGATTCTCGGCGATGTTGGTCATCACCGCCACGCGCGGCGACCACCTCAGCCGCTCTTCCTCCAGCCAGTGCAACATCGCGCTCGAGAGTTCCAGCACCACCCACGGCTTGGGGCCCGCCGCCACGCGATCGAGTTCGCCCAGCATCGACCCGCCGATGTTCCCGCCCATCAGCACCGGCTCGCCAACGGCCCCCAGCGCGTGCGCGATCATCGCCGTCGTCGTGCTCTTGCCCACGCTCCCCGTGATCCCGATCGTGCGCTCGCGGCCCACCACCTCGCTCACGCGCCGGATGGTCAGGGCGATCTCCGTCGTCGCCCGAATGCCCGCCGCGCTGGCCGCACGCAGAAACCGGTTCTCCCACGGCCTGGGCACCGCCGGGTTGGCCACCACCAGGTCGCACGTGGTGAAGTCGCTCACGTTGTGCTCGCCCAGCCGCAGCGTGATTCGGCCCCCCCGCACCAGGTCGTCGATCTGCGCCAACGAATCGGCCAGGTCCGCGGCG
>CAZNEU010000280.1:0-7229 GCA_964571915.1 uncultured Phycisphaeraceae bacterium | reverse complement strand
GCGAGAAAGATGATGCCCACGACTACAGGTACTTCCCCGACCCGGATTTGCTGCCGCTGCGGATCAAGGATGAGTGGAAGGAGCGGGTGCGGGCGACGATACCGGAGTTGCCCGTGGCGCGTGCCGCGCGGTATGACAGGGAACTGGGCGTTGCCGCGGCGGATGCGCGGGCGCTGGTGAGCGAGCACGAACTGGCGACGTTCTTTGAGACCGCGACGGCCGCGGCGGTGGAGGGCGGCGCGCTGCCCGCGGCGGCGGGAAAGATGGTGTCGAACCTGCTCATTCAGAGCGGTGCCAAGCGCGTGAACGAGCGGGGCGAGCGAGTCGTTGACCCTGAAAGCGAGCGGGCGTGTGGTGGGGTCGGGGGTGCCGAAGCGATGGGCGTGTGGCAGTTGGGCGTTTCAGCGCGGCAGGTGGGCGAACTGGCCGCGCTGCGGTGCGGGGGAATACTCAACGCGAACTCCGCGGATGAACTCTTCGGCCTGCTTTGCGAGATGGGGCACGCGGGTGGGGTGGAGGCGGATGTGCGTGCCCTTGCCACGCAGCGCGGCATGTTGATGGTGAAAGACGACGCGGCGCTGGACGCATGGGTGCAGCAGGCGATCGCCGAGAACGCAAAGGCGGCCGACGATGTGCGGGGGGGAAAGGACGCGGCGATCGGGCGGCTGGTGGGCGCGGCGATGAAACTGGCGGGCGGCCGCGCCGACGCGGCGGCGATACGGGCGGGGCTGCTGAAGCGGTTGGGGCGTGGGTGACGCGGGGCAAGAATGCAAAGCCCCCGTTTTCTCTGTAGAAAACGGGGGGGTTACCGGGAATGGAGGCAAGGGGACTCGAACCCCTGACCTCTTCCATGCCATGGAAGCGCTCTACCAAAACTGAGCTATGCCCCCGGTCAGGACGGCATGATAAACCGCCCACGCGGGGGGGTCAAACGCGGGTTCAGCGCGGGGGTGGGCACGCTCGGGTTATTCGGACCGGACCAGACGGGCGGGTCTTCCGCATCGGCGGCGTGCGCGGCGCGGGGACAGCAGATTCGTGCGTCGGCCTTGACAGGGGCGGCGGACGTGTCGATGCCGGAGGGAACAAAAGCCCGCTGGAGGTTGAGAGTGCTGATGCAGAACAAAGAACGAGTCTGGCGTGTGGTGGTGGCCGATGACGAGCACCACATCCGCGCGGTGGTGGCGTCAAAGTTGCGTTCGGCGGGGCTGGAGGTGTTCGAGGCCCGCGACGGCGCGGAGGCTCTGGACCTTGCGTTCGAGCACGGGCCGGACCTCTTGATCACGGACCTGCAGATGCCGCTGATGAGCGGCCTGGAGTTGTGCCTGCGCCTGAAGGCCGACCAGCGCACGGCGGCCCTGCCGGTGATCATGCTGACGGCGCGCGGGTACATCCTCGATCAGGCCCAACTGGACGAGACCAACGTGCGGGCCTTGATGAGCAAGCCGTTTGCCGCCAAGGAACTGCTGCGGCGTTCGATGGAGGTGCTGGGCCTGGCCACCCAGATGAGGGAGGCCGCATGAGCGCTGTGGCCACACCGACGGTGCCGGGTCCGATCGCGCAACTGCGGGCGCGCCTGCGCGAGGCGGGCCTGCCCACGTGGCGGTGCGACTGCGCCGGGCGCGTTCTGGCCGAGCCCGAGCACGCGGGCGCGGTGGGGCTGCTGCTGCGGGCGCGGCCCATGACCCGCATGGTGAGTCTGACGGTCGAGGAGTGGGCCAGGCAGGAGGGCGTGGCCGAGCCGGCCGAGATCGCCCCGGGGTGCTGGCTGGTGCCGCTGGAGGAGCGGGTGCGGCGTGAGCGGGTGGGGTTTGTGGCCGCGCTGGCCCTCTCGCCGGAGTCGCTGCGCGACGAGTGGTTCATGTCGGCGTGCGTGGCGGCGCAGGTGGACGTGCCGAGCACGCAGGCGGCGTGCGCCGCGATTGCGCGCTTCGACGGCGCGTCGGCGCGGGCCATCGCGGGGCTGCTGGGATCCATGCGAGATGATCTGGCGCGGAGCGTGGAGGATCAGGAGACGATCGCGGGGTTCACACGCCAGTTGACCGACGGGTTCGAGATCATCGACCTGCTCTACGCGCTGGGCCGCTCGATGCACGACGTGGCACGCCCGCAGCAGTTTGTGGACCTGGTGTGCGACCGCCTGCACGGCTCGATGGCCTTCGGCTGGCTCGCGGCCGTGTTCACCCACGACGCGAAGGCGGCGAAACTGCTCGGACAGGAGATGACCGTTCGCGGCACCTCCGTGATCGGGGAGGCCAAACTGCGCGCGCTGCTGCCGGGGCTGGTGGGGCAGGTTGCCACCAGGGCCAAGCCCACGGTGCTCTCGACCCTGGGCGGGGAGCCGTTGCCGGGGCACACGCAGGTGCTGCTCCAGCCGGTCATGCGCGCAGGGCGTGTGGCGGGGGTGCTGCTTGTGGGTGAGAAGGGCGGCGACGACCCGCAGGTGTCGAGTTACGACATTCACCTGCTGGAGGCCGCGGCGGGGTACATGGGCGCCTTCATGGACAACGCGGTGCTCTACGCCGACCAGCAGGCGATGTTCATGGGCACGCTGCGGGCGATGACGGCCGCGATCGACGCCAAGGACCGGTACACGTGCGGTCATTCGGAGCGTGTGGCGATGCTCTCCAAGCAACTGGCGCTGGCCGCGGGGCTGGGGCCGGAGGTGGCGGAGCGGCTGCACATCTGCGGGATCGTGCATGACGTGGGCAAGATCGGCGTGCCCGAGCAGGTGCTGGGCAAGCCGGGACGATTGACGGACGAGGAGTTCGGCCAGATCAAGATGCACCCGGAGATCGGCCACACGATCCTCAGGGACATCCCCTTGCTGGAGGACATCCTGCCGGGCGTGATGCACCACCACGAGCGGTACGACGGGAAGGGCTACCCGGCGGGGCTGGTGGGGGCGGACATCCCGCTGTTTGCGCGGATCATTGCGCTGGCGGACACGTTCGACGCGATGAGTTCGACGCGGTCGTACCGGTCGGCCATGCCGCGCGAGAAGGTGCTGGCGGAGTTTGCGCGCTGCGCGGGCTCGCAGTTCGATCCGGTGCTGGCCGCGGCGTTCCTGACGGTGGACCTGGCGCCGTACGACGCGATGGTGGCCAAGCACCGGGCGGCGGAGATCGGCCTGCGGAACCCGGTGCCGGCGGCGGGGGAGGCCGCTGAGCCGCTCCGCAAGGCGGCGTGAGCGCGGTCCCCGCGAGCGGCCTGATCGCTACACTTGGCTCCGTTTCCGGAGCATCTGTATGCCGTTCACGCTGAAGCCGCACGAGGGGTTCGACGTCGATGTCGAGACCACGCCGTACCTTGAGAAGTCCGTTGATACGGGCGAGCGCTGGGTGCTGAACTTCGGCCCCCAGCACCCGGCCACGCACACCACGCTGCGGCTGGTGCTGGAACTGGACGGCGAGCGTGTGGCCCGCTGCACGCCCCACATCGGCTACCTGCACTCGGGCTTTGAGAAACTGGCCGAGCACCAGGACTACAACCAGTACGTTACCGTGGTGTCGCGGATGGACTATCTCTCGCCGGTCGCGAACGACATCGCCTGGCACCACGCGGTGGAGAAGTTGTTCGACGTGGAGATCACGCCCCGCTGCAAGAGCCTGCGGACCATCATGGCCGAGTTGGCCAGGATTCAGAACCATCTGCTGTGCGTGGGGGCCGCGGCCCTGGACCTGGGCGGGTTCACGGCGTTCATCTACGGGTTCAACGCGCGCGAGACGATCTACGACCTGTGCGACTACATCTCCGGCCAGCGCTTCCACCCGGACTGGACCCGCGTGGGCGGCCTGATGCAGGACCTGCCCGACGAGGCCGTGTTCAGGCGGATGGTGAAGAAGTTCATCGGCGATGAACTGCCCAAGGCGATCGACGACATGGAGCGGCTGGTGCTCCGCAACCGCATCTTCATGGACCGCGTGCAGGGCGTGGGCGTGATGACCAGGGATGAAGCCCTGGGCTGGTCGTGGACGGGCCCGTGCGCCCGCGCCAGCGGCGTGCGCCGCGACCTGCGCAAGGACGAGCCGTATCTGTGCTACGCCGACAACTGGGACGGGCAGGGGGCGCCGGCCGTGAAGTTCCAGGTGCCCGTGATGACCGAGGGCGACTGCTACGCGCGCTTCATGGTGCGGGTGGAGGAGATGAAGCAGTCCATCAAGATCATCGAGCAGTTGATCGACACCATCCCCGGCGGCCCCGTCGACACGTTCTCCGACGGAAAGATGGTCAAGCCCCCCAAGGGCGAGGTGTACGGCTCGATCGAGGGGCTGATCCAGCACTTCGAGTTGATCATGAGCAACCGCGGGTGGAAGGCCCCGATCGCGGAGTGCTACGGCGCGAACGAGACGGCCGGCGGTGAACTGGGCTTCACCATCGTGGCCGACGGCGGGCCCCGCCCGTGGCGCGTGAAGGTGCGGCCCCCGTGCTTCATCAACTACTCGGCCATGAGCAAGTTGACCGAGGGCCACATGGTGAGCGACGTGGTGGCGATCATCGGGTCCATCAACGTGGTGGCCGCGGAGTTGGACCGGTAGCGACGGCCGCGGCAGGGGCCGGCCTCGTTATAGTTGAGGCGTGAGCAGCGATCAGGTCAAGCCCGAGAGCACGCCGACCCCGCACGAGGCGGCAAGGCCAACGGATGTCCCCCCGGGGCCGGGCCGTTTGCAGGCGCCCTGGCGCATGGAGTATCTCGACGGCATGTCGGCCCAGGAGAAGGCGATGGGGCCACCCGCGACCACGAGTGGTTGCTTCCTTCACGACTACTGGATCGATCCGGCCGGCGATGAGCAGCACCATGTCGTGGTTCGTACCACGACGGGCATGGTGCTCCTCAACGGCTTTCCGTACGCCAACGGGCACCTGCTCGTAGCGCTGGGCGAAGGCCGTCCGCGCGTGCTGGACTACGACGCGCCCCAGCGGGCGGACCTGTGGCGCCTCACCGACCTGGCAACAGACCTGATGGAGACCGCCCTAGCCCCCCAGGGGATCAACATCGGCGTGAACCAGGGGCGCGCGGCGGGGGCGGGTGTGCCGCAGCACGTACACGTACACCTTGTGCCGCGCTGGGGCGGGGATGTGAACTTCATGACCGTGGTCGGCGGTGTGCGGGTGATTCCGTCGAGCCTGGAGGCCATGGCGAAGCGGTATCGCGCGGCGTGGGAGGTGGTGCGTACACGCTGGGCGTGAGCCGGGGCACGGCCAGCGATGCGCCCGGAAACAGGGGGCCCGGCGTGGGCTTGGCCGATGAGGGAGGGAGCCTCTTGGGTGCGGTGGCGGGCGGTGGCAGCGCGCGTGCCACGCGCTTTGGGTGTGCATGACGATGATCCGCGAACTTCTTCCCAGCATGTTCCACCGGCGGCTGGCGCTCCTAGGCCTGCTGCTGGCCGCGGGGGCCATGCTGCCGGCGGTGCAGATGGCGCGCCTGGGCACCGTGCGCGGGCAGGCCCTGCGCGAGGAGGCGGAGGCGAAGTTGGTGGCGGAACGGGCCCTGCCCACGAGCCGCGGCAGGATTCTGGACCGCAAGGGGCGTGTGCTGGCCCTCGACCGGCCCAGTTACGACATCGCCGTGGACTACGCGGTGATTACGGGGCAGTGGACGTTCGTGCAGGCGGCCCGGCGGGCCCGGCGGGCGGCGGGGGCGACGTGGAGCGAGTTGAGCGCGATCGAGCGCGAGGAGTTGATCCAGCGCCAGGAGCCGGAGTTCCGGGCCCGGCTGGAGGATGCGTGGGCCCGGTTCTGCACGCTCGGGGGCCTCGCGCGCGAGGAGTTGGAGGGCCGCAAGGCCGCGATCATCGAGCGGGTGACCAAGACGGCCAGCGGCGTGCTGGAGCGCGAGCGGGCCCGCAGGCTGCACGCGATGACGCGCGGGCGTGAGATGGCGGCCGAGGTGCCGACCGCCGAGATCGAGCGGCCCATCCGCGAGCAGCGCACCTCGCACGTGCTCTTGCGGGGCGTGCCCGACACCGTGGCCTTCGGGTTTCTGGAAGCCCAGGGGCGGCAGGGTGTCGATGGCGAAGCGGGGGCGGGCACGCCCGGGCTGGAGGTGCGCGATGCCAGCGAGCGCGACTATCCGTTCGAGACCACGGATATCCTGCTCGACCGCTCGCGCCTGCCGCTGCCGGTGGCGAGCGATGAACCGCTGGTGGTGCGGGTGGAGGGTGTGGGGGCGCACGTGCTGGGGGCGATGGGGCGGGTGTTCAGCGCCGAAGACGTGGAGGCTCGCGCCAAGGCCCGCCGCCAACGCGCCGCCAGCGGCCTGGACCTGGGCGCGTATCGCGACGGCGACCGGGCCGGCGCACGCGGCATGGAGCGGGCCGCGGAGTATGAACTGCGCGGCACGCGCGGCCTGCTCACGGAGCGGCTGGACCGCGGCACCAGCCAGCGCATCGAGGCCGTGCCCGGGCGCGATGTGAGCCTGACGCTCGACGTGCAACTGCAGGCCCGCATCCAGGGCGTGCTGCACCCCTCGATGGGCCTGGCCCTTGTGCAGCCCTGGCACAACAACCAGACGGTGGATGTGGGCACGCCCTTGCCGGCCGCGGTGGTCGTGATGGACGTGGAGACCGGCGACATCCTCGCGGCCGTCAGCACGCCGAGTTTCACACGCCTGCAACTGGCCACCACACCCGCCTCCCTGCTGGAAGATGAGATCAACACACCCCTGCTCAACCGGTGCGTGAGCAAGTCCTACCCGCCGGGGTCGATCGTGAAGCCGTTGATCTGGAGCGCGGCGGTGTCGAGCGGCGCGGTGGGTGCGGGTACACGCATCGCGTGCAACGGCAGTTTGTACCCCGACCAGCCCGGCATCCTCCGGTGCTGGGTGAAGAAGCAGTTCAACACCACGCACAACGAGGTGCTGGGCCACGACCTGGACGCGCCCGAGGCGCTCATGGTGAGTTGCAACATCTTCTTTTACAACATGGGCCGCTCGCTGGGGCCGGAGCGGATCGTGGAGTGGTATGGCAGGTTCGGTGTGGGGCCGACGAGCCCCGTGCCGCGATTGGGCATGGGCAACGAGTTCCCCGGTTTCGCCGGAAACATCAAGGACGCGAGGCAGACCACCCAGGCGGAGGCCATCCAGATGGGCATGGGGCAGGGCCCTGTCGCGTGGACACCCCTGCACGCGGCGGACGGGTATTGCACCCTGGCCCGCGGCGGCCTGAAACGCCCGCCACGCCTGCGGACCGATACGCCCACGACCACGACCGATCTGCGGCTGGACCCGCAAG
>CAZNEU010000279.1:0-15028 GCA_964571915.1 uncultured Phycisphaeraceae bacterium | reverse complement strand
TCCGCTATCGGCGAGATGGGCCGCGAGATCGGCGCGGCGGTCCACCTTGAGCGCGCCCCGCTCAAGTACGCGGGGCTGTCGCACACCGAAATCTGGATCAGCGAGGCCCAGGAGCGCATGGTGCTGGCGGTGCCGCCCCGGAACGTGGCCGCGCTGAAGGCGATCTGTGATGAGGAGGGTGTGGAACTGGCCGATCTGGGCGAGTTCGGAACGCCGCGTGCGGACCTCATCCTCACGTTTCACGGCCACGAGGTGGGCCGCGTGGCCATGCACTTCCTCCATGAAGGCCTCCCCATGCCGACGAGGGAGGCGGTGTGGGGCGGGGAGGGAAGTGGCAGAGTGGCAGAGTGCCAGAGTGGCACCGGGGAAAGAGCGGGCACGACTTCCGGCACTTTGCCACTTCGCCACTCTGCCACTCTGCCACTTCTTCTCGCCCATCCCACCATCGCCAGCAAGCACTGGATCATCCGCCAGTACGACCACGAAGTACGCGGCAACACCGTGGCCAAGCCGCTGGTGGGCCCGCTGGGGCGCGGTCCGAACGATGCGAGCGTGCTGGACGTGCTTGCCGGCTCCACGCGCGGCATCGCCGTCGGGTGCGGGCTGGCCACGGGCCTGGGCGACGGGGATGTTGGCGGCGATCCGTACCTCATGGCCCTGGCGGCCATTGACGAGTGCGTGCGCAACCTCGTGTGCGTGGGGGCCGACCCGGCCCGCATCGCCATCCTCGACAACTTCTGCTGGCCCAGTTGTGCCAAGCCGGAGAACATGGCCTCTTTGGTGCGCGCGTGCGAAGGGTGCTACGACGGGGCCAAGGCCTATCGCACGCCCTTCGTGAGCGGGAAGGACTCGCTCAACAACCAACTGACCATTCCGGGAGTGGATGGCGGCCCGCCCCGCACCATCGAGATTCCGCCCACGCTGCTCATCACGGGCCTGGGCCTCGTGGCCGACACGCGGCGGACCGTGACGATGGATGCGAAGAGCGCGGGCAACCTGCTGGTGCTGGTGGGCGAGACGGGTACGGCGATGGGTGGCTCGCACCACCAGCAACTGTCGGCGCGAGGGACGGGGCCGGATGAATCCATCCCCCGCACGAACCTGACGCTCGGCCCGCGTGCGGCGCGGGCGGTCCACGCCTGCATGGTCGAGGGCCTGGTGCGCTCCGCCCACGATTGTTCCGACGGGGGCTTGGCCGTGGCCGTCGCCGAGATGCTCATTGCGGGCTCGATGCCCGCCGCGCCCATCGGGGCGGGGGTGAATCTGGGCGCGATCACCTGGGCGGGTGGCAAGGCCGGGCCTGTTGAGGCGGCGTTGTACGCGGAAACGCCGTCGCGGTATGTGCTTGAAGTGCGTCCCGAGGACCTTGGCGCGCTGTGCGCGGTGCTGAACGCGGCCAACGCGCCTGTCGCGCACGCGGTGATCGGCCGGCTCGATACCTCCGGCACGCTGCGTGTGCCGCTGGCGGGTGTGTCGCACGACGTGGAGGAACTGGCCGCGGCGTGGCGGGGGACGCTGGACTGGTGAGACGCGGGCCTGTGCGGTCGGCCCGCGCCCCATCGCTATGCTCCTGCTTATGGGCCGTCGCCACGCCAAACCCCCCCTCGCGCCCGCGATACCCGTACACGCTTCGCCCGCGTCCGCGTCTGCTTTGCGGGTGCCCGTGCCCGCGCCCGCCGCGCCGGGCGGGCTGGTGGGCACAAGCAACGCTCACGCCGCCGCGCTGGCGGCCGCCGCGGCGGCGCCGCTGGCGGTGGCGCTCGCGTCTGCCGCGCCTCCCGCGGCCTCGCCGCACACAGATGAGCCGGTCTTCCCCGCGGCGTTCATGCCCATCTCGGGCGACACGCACCCCGCGGCTGCGCCCCCGGGCTTGCTGCTGGAGGTGGCGTGGGAGGTCTGCAATCAGGTGGGGGGCATCTTTCAGGTTCTGCGCAGCAAGGTGCCGTGCATGGAGGACAGGTGGGGGGAGCGGTACTGCCTCATCGGGCCGTGGGAACCCGCGAAGGCGGCCCTGGAGTTTGAGGAGACCACGCCCACGGGCGTGATCGGGCGGGCGGTGGGCGCGCTGCGGGGCGAGGGGCTGATCGTTCATCACGGGCGCTGGATGGTGGCGGGGCGGCCGCGCGTGCTGCTGATCGAGCACTGGCAGGGGATTGAACGTCTGGACGCGGCCAAGTATCGCCTGTGGGCGGATCACAAGCTGAGCGTGCCCAGCGGCGACGGGCTGATTGATGGCGTGGTGAGTTTCGCCGAGGCGGTGCGGCGCCTGATCGAGAAGGTGGTGGAGCACGCGAAGGTGGGTTCGCCCGAGGCGCAGCAGACGTGGACGACGGATGAGGTGGGGGGGGCGGGGGGCGCTGGCGCGGGGTACGGGGGCGTGGGTGGGGGCGGTGGGGGCGGTGGGGGCCGCAGGCCGGGGCCGATCGTGGCCCACTTTCACGAGTGGATGGGCGGGCTGGCGATCCCGATGATCCGCCAGCAGCAGTTGCCGGTGGGGCTGGTGTTCCAGACCCACGCGACGCTGCTGGGCAGGTACATGGCCAGCGCGGACGACCGGTTTTATGACCGGCTGGCGGGTGCGTGGGGAGGGATCGATCAGGCGGCGGAGGCGGCAGCGTACAACATCCCGTTTCAGCACGGCGTGGAGCGGGCGTGTGCGCACGGGGCGCACGTGTTCACGACGGTGTCGCGGATCACGGGGGAGGAGTGTGCGGGGCTGCTGGGGCGGCGGCCGGATGTGATATTGCCCAACGGCCTGGACATTCAGCGGTACAACGTGGGGCACGAGTTTCAGACGCTGCACGCGGAGAACAAGGAGCGCATCCACCGCTTTGTGATGGGGCACTTCTTCCCGTCCTACCCGATGGACCTTGATAAGACGGTGTACATGTTCACGTCGGGCCGCTTCGAGCCCAAGAACAAGGGCTTTGACCTCTGCCTGGAGGCGATGGCGAGGCTGAACGGTGAGTTGCGGGCACGAGGGTCGCCTCTCAACGTCGTGTTCTTCATCATCACGCAGCGACCGACGCGCAGCCTCCACCCCTGGGCCTTGCAGCAGCGCGGCGTGCTCAACGAGTTCCGCTGGGTGACCGAGCAGATCATGAAGGAGATCGGCGAGAAGGTCTTTCGCACCGGGGCCACCGGTCAGCGTGTGAAACTGGATGACCTCGTGAGCGAGTATTGGACGCTGCGCTACCGCCGCACGCAGCAGGCGCTGAAGGTGGACCGCCTGCCGCTGGCGACGACCCACACGATCGAGAACGAGGCCAGCGACCCGGTGATCGCGCAGATCCGTAACGTCTGGCTCTTCAACCGCAAGGACGACCCGGTGAAGGTGGTGTACCACCCGGACTTCATCAGCCCAACGAACCCCCTGTGGGGCATGGAGTACGACCAGTTCGTGCGCGGCTGCCATGTGGGCGTCTTTCCCAGCGCGTACGAGCCGTGGGGCTACACGCCCTTGGAGTGCATGGCCATGGGCGTGCCGGCGGTCTCGAGCGACCTGGCGGGGTTCGGCAGTTATGTGGTGCAGAAATACGGCGACCACAACCGGCCCGGGGCGTGGATCGTGCATCGGCGCGGGCGGGGCTTCTCGGATGCCGCCGCGGAGTTGACGCGGTACCTGATGGAGTTCTGCAGCCTGGACCGGCGCGGGCGGATCGCGCTGCGGAATCAGGTGGAGGCGCAGAGTTGGGAGTTTGACTGGAGCGTGCTGGGGGAGGCGTATGTGCGTGCGCACGACCTGACGCTGAACCGGGCGTTCGGGATACCGATACCGAGTTGATGAGTTGATGAGTTGATGAGTTGATGAGTTGATGAGTTGACGAGTTGACGAGTTGGCGGGTTGGAGAGGCTGCGAGCATGGGCCGCGTCGGCACGTTTGAGGACTTGATCGCGTGGCAGAAGGCCCGCCACCTCGCTGGCCGCGTCTACGCCATGACTCGCGCGACCAAGTTCTCTGCCGACTGGTCCATGGCTCGCCAGATGCAACGGGCCGCCGTGTCGATTGTGTCGAACATCGCCGAAGGGCACGAACGCGGCGGGAACAAGGACTTTGCGCGGTTCCTGCTCATGGCCAAGGGGTCGTGCGCGGAACTGCGGGCTCAGACCTATCTGGCGACCGACATCGGCTTGCTCACAGCCGATGAAGGGCAAGAGTTATTGCGACTTGCCGGCGAGGTCGGACGCCTGATCGGCGGCCTGCGCCGCTCTGTGCTAGCCCGCGTGGTTCCGCCGACACGGCCCCCCGACCTGTAGCCCGCCTGCCGTAGCCTTTAGTCGTCAACCCATTCCGTCGCCACCTGTTGAGGGCCTCGCCCTGTGACCTCATCAACTCATCACCCCATCAACTCGTCAACCCTGCCTTTGGTTCGGCTCTACACAGATGGCGCCTGCTCGGGCAACCCCGGCCCCGGCGGGTGGGCGTACATCCTGCGGCACCCGGCCACCGGCAAGGAGCGTGAGGCCAGCGGCGGCGAGGCCCGGACCACCAACAACCGGATGGAGATGACGGCGGTGATCGAGGGTTTGGCGGCTCTTGGGCGGCCGAGCACCGTGGAGTTGCACTCGGACTCGGAGTACGTCATCAAGGGGCTGCGTGAGTGGCTGAAGGGGTGGAAGGCCCGTGGGTGGAGGACGGCCGCGAAGCAGCCCGTGAAGAACGACGATTTGTGGAAGCGGCTGGATGAACTGGCGGGTGTGGGGGGGACGCACACGCTGTCGTATCACTGGGTGCGTGGGCACACGGGCCACCCGGAGAATGAACGGTGCGACGAGTTGGCGGTGGCGGCGATCGAGCAGGTGCGGGGGGGCAGGGGCGTGAGGCATGAGGGTCGCCACGGCGACTCTTCGACATGAGGCATGAGGCATCGCTGCATGAGAGGGTCGGGCCGTTCTCGTTGACACCGAACGAACGCCGATCTACGAGGAGCACTTGCCCACGGCGGCGGGCCAAGGGGCTATCGTCGCGGCCCGCGTCGCCTGTGGCGTGGGTGCGAGTGGGGCGGGTGGAGGAAACGGTGCTCGGCGCAGCCGCGCCGCATATTCAGAAGTACGTGCGGGCACGGATTCATGCGGACCCGTCCCCGCGGGCCGATCTCTGGGCGTGTACGAGAGGCCACTGAGAGGAACACTTGATGACGACCATGCAGACCAAGCCGCTGTCTCTGGACCTCTCCGCAGGCCGGGTTCACAAGAACCTGGCCCCGGCCAAACTGATCGAGATGGCGCTGGCGCGGGGCGAGGGGATGATGGCCAGCAATGGCGGGTTCGTGGCCCTGACAGGTGATCGCACGGGGCGCAGCCCCAAGGACAAGTTCCTGGAGGACACGGCGGGGATTCACGACAAGATCGGCTGGGGCGGCTTCAACCTGCCCCTGACGCCCGAGAAGTTTGACATGGTGCTGGACATTGCGACCAGGCACCTCAACGGCAGGAAGGACCTGTTCGTGTTCGAGGGGTTTGTGGGTGCGGATTCCACGCACCGGCTGTGCGCACGCGTGATCACCGAGCAGGCGTGGCACAGTCTGTTCATCCGCACGCTGTTCATTCCCATCGACACTGCTGCGGCTGGGCCCAACGCCAAGTGGAAGCACGAGGGCGGCTGGACGATTCTGAACGCGGGCAAGCGGCGGTTGACGGCGGAAGAACAGGCCGCGCTGGGGCACAAGAGCCCGGTGATCATCGCCCAGAGTCTGGAGCGAAAACTGGTGGTGATCGTCGGGAGCGAGTACGCCGGCGAGATGAAAAAGAGCCTGTTTTACGCGATGAACTTCGACATGCCCGAGCAGGGCGTGTTTCCCATGCACTGCTCGTGCAACGTGGCTAAGGACAACCCGGCCGACGTGGCGTTGTTCTTCGGGCTTTCGGGCACGGGCAAGACGACGCTCTCGGCGGACCCCGACCGCGCCCTGGTCGGCGACGACGAGCACGGGTGGAGCGACCGGGGCGCTTTCAACTTTGAGGGCGGGTGCTACGCCAAGTGCATCAGGCTCAGCAAGGCCTGCGAACCACAAATCTGGAACGCCATCCGCTTCGGCAGCGTGCTCGAGAACGTGATGATTGATCCGGGCACGCGCGTGCCGGACTATGACTCGGACACGATCGCGGAGAACAGCCGCGCGACGTACCCGCTGGATTTCATCGACGGCGCGATCATCCCCAGCGTGTGCGGGCACCCCCGGCACGTGATCTTCCTGACGGCCGATGCGTACGGCGTGATGCCGCCGGTGAGCAGACTCACGCGCGAGCAGGCGATGTATTACTTCATCAACGGGTACACGAGCAAACTGGCGGGGACGGAACTGGGCGTGAAGGAGCCGCAGCCGAACTTCAGCGCGTGCTTCGGCGGGCCGTTCCTGCCGCGCCCGGCGATGGTGTATGCCCGGATGCTGGCCGACCGCGTGAAGAAGCACGACGCGAACGTGTGGCTCCTGAACACGGGGTGGACGGGCGGGCCGTACGGCACGGGCACACGGTTCAAACTGGCGCACACGCGGGCGTTCGTGGCGGCGATCGTCAACGGCACGCTGGCCAAGGCCAAGTTCACGGCGGACCCGATCTTCGGCCTGCCCCTGCCCGATGCCGTGCCGGGCGTGCCCGATTCGGTGCTGCACCCCCGCAACACATGGAAGGACGGCGCGGCGTACGACGCGAAGGCCAAAGAACTGGCCGCGAAGTTCCGGGCCAACGACAAGAAGTTCGACATGGACGAGGCGGTGCGGGCGGCGGGGCCGAGGGGGTAGGGGAGGGGATCAAGGGATCAAGGGAGCCACGAGCGCAAGGCCGTGGCCGGGGCGAGAGGTTTGCGTGGGCGTCGCTCACACATCATCGAGGGCCGGGCGGCCCGACACGCCACGGTCCTGGCCATGGAGCACATACTCAATCGCCGCACCCACGGAGCCGGTTTCGTACAGGTAGCGTGTGCTGGCATGGGCGGTCCACACGCGCCCCGTCGCGGGAACCAGGCGCGCATCGCGCAGGCGGCGTGTGGCCCATTCCTTGAGTTGCTTGACGATCGGTTCGGGAGGCAGTATCGGTTGCACGAGGACGGCGTGCACGTGGTTGGTGCGCACGTTGAGGGCCGCGAGTTCCCAGCCGCGGAACGCGCAGTGGTCGTTGATGGCGCGGCTTGCGACGCTGCGCATGGAAGGTGAGAGCACGAGGGGCACCGTGCTCATGCGGGAGCGTTCGGCGCGGGCACGCTCGGGATCGGGTGAAACCAGCGGCGAGCCCCATTGGTTCTCGCTTCGCACTACGGAGCTGGGGTTTTCGCCGTGCAGCCAGGTTCCGTAGGTGGTCCACGTGAGCAGGTAGCCGGGCGGGGGCTTCCAGTTGACGGGTGCTGGGTTCACGAAGGTGAAGGATACAGGCCACGAGCTTGCGCTCGTGGCTCCCTTGCGCCTCCCCCGGGCAATACACTTGCCCCCGACACCCACGCCCCCCGGGGCCCCCCCGTCATGCGTATCGTAGGCATCGGCAAGCACATGGTCATCACCCCCGCCATCCGTGAGTTCACGGAGGGCAAATCGGCTCGGCTCCCCAAGCACTTTGAGGGCAACGTGCAACTCATCACGTGGCGCGTGGAGGAGCGTGCCCACGGCAAGGGCTTCCAGGTGGAGGTGGTGGTTGATGCGGAGCACCACGACGATTTCGTGGCCACCGCCGAGGGGCCCAGTCTGTACGCCGCGATCGACGAGGCCACCGACAAGGCCGCGCGGCAACTGACCGCTTTCAAGGAGCGGCTGAAGCAGAACAAGCGGGGGGGCACCTCGGCCAGCGGGTCGCGCTAGGGTTGCCCTTCGCGGGCGGCATCACAAGCCCCCCAGGTCGGCCCCCGTTCGGTCTGATTCCGGAGTAGACCCGCCCATGAGGCTCACCGACATCGTCTCCACCGGTGCCATCGTGCCCCAACTGGCCACCGTCGACCGCGACGATGCCGTTCGCGAACTGGTGGATGCCCTGATCGCCGGCGGGGCCGCCCCCGCCAAGCACCGCGATGACCTGGTGAAGCGCGTGCTGGACCGCGAGAAACTCGGGTCCACCGGTTTCGGGCGGGGCGTGGCTGTGCCCCACGTGAAGCACTCCTGCGCCAAGTCCATGTCCGCCGCGATCGGCCTCTCCGCGCGGGGGGTGGAGTTCAACGCCATGGACAAGCAGCCGGTGTACTCGATCTTCCTGCTGCTGAGCCCCGAGGACAAGCCCGAGGAGCACCTGCAGGCGATGGAGGTGATCTTCAAGAACCTGAGCAAGGAGACCTTCCGCCGGTTTCTCCGCCAGGCCGCCACGGCCGACGAGGTTCGCTCGCTGCTCGAAGAGGCCGATGCCCACCCCGCGGGCTGGTGAAAAGCCCACACCCTTCCCACCCCCCATGCCCAGCCGCGTGAGCGTCAAGGTGAAGATTGTGAACCGTCTGGGCCTGCACGCCCGGCCGGCGATGGTGTTTGTGGACGCGGCCGTGGCGTTCCCCTGCAATATCACGGTGAAGCGGGCCGACCAGGAGGTTGACGGCAAGTCGATCATGATGATGATGATGCTCGCGGCGACGCAAGGCACCGAACTCGAGATCATCTGTGAGGGCGAGAGGGCCGAAGACGCGGCCGCGGCACTCAAGAAACTTGTGGATTCGGGCTTCGACGAGGAGTGAGCCGGTGGGGCCTGGGTGGGGCGGACGTCCCGTCCGCCGGCCTTCAGCCGCGTGCCTCTTCGCGAAGTGCTTGCATCACGTCTGCCAGCGTCACGATCTGCTGCACACTCAGTTCCTCCGGCCGCATGGTGGCGGCCACACCGGGCGGCCATGGTGTGCCGCGCCCAACGATGGCGCCCAACTGCTTGCGGCGCTTCGAGAACAGTGTGTGGCAGAACGCCGCGAGGCGGTCCGGGTCGTGCGCGAGGGGCACGGCGCGGCGGCGCAGCACCACCATGCAACTCGCCACTTCCGGGCGCGGCCAGAAGCATTCGGGCGGCAGGTCCGCCACCCATTCGATCTCGGCCATGGCCTGGGCCACGATGCTCAGCAGGCCGTAATCGCGCGCGCCGGGCTTGGCGGTGAGACGCTCGCCCACCTCACGCTGGATGGTGGCGGCGAGCAGGCGGCAGCGGGGGTGGTGCAGGAGCAGGTCGATCATGACGGGCGTGCCGGCCTGATAGGGCAGGTTGGCGACGAGCGAGAAGGCCCGCTCGCCCAGCGCCCCAGCAACCTCACCGCTGAGCCGCTTGCCCTTGGCCAGGCAATCGCCCTCCACGATCCGCAGGTGGCCGGAGGCGATAGGGCCGCCCAGGCGGTCGCGCAGGAGGCCGGCCAGGCCCGTGTCGAGTTCGCAGGCGACCACGGTGCAGCCGCGCCCGAGGAGACCCTCCGTGAGCGTGCCGGTGCCGGGGCCGATCTCGAGGACCAGGTCGGCGGTGCCCACACCCGCGGCGGCCACGAGTTTGGCGAGCAGGTTCTTGTCGATGAGAAAGTTCTGCCCCAGCGCCTTCTTGGGCGCCAGGCCGTGCTGGTCCAGCAGCGCACGGATCTGGGCGAGTGTTTGCACCGGTGGAGTGTACCGATGTGCGAACGGCTTACTGCGAGAGGTCGGGCGCGGGCATCGCTTGCACGGGCGGGCCCACTTCCATCTCCCCCGCGAGAATCACGCGCTCGGGCTTGGAGACCACGGCGCCCACCGGCGACTCGATCGTGACGGCGAAGGCCTTGGGCTGACCGATGGGCAGGCGGGCGTTGATGGGCACCACGTACCTGCCGCCGGAGTGGGGGATATCGAACATGCCCGCATCCACGGGGTAGGGGTCGGCCCGCGAACCATCAACCACCCAGATCTGATAGCGGGTTTCGCCGGTGTTGTTGGCGGGCAGGCCCGACACTTTCAGGAAGCCGGTCTGCTGCGACGGGCTCCAGATGACTTCGGCTTCCACGTCGGTGTTCTGCTCGGGCCTGGGCGCGGCCACCGGCACCGAGACAAAGTCGCGTGCCGAGTTCAGGAACCGATCCAGCAGCGCCACCGGCGAGCGGACCGCCAGGCTCGCCAGCGAAGCGTCCATGGGCTCCGTTGCGTGGCGGGCCATGATCGACTGCGACGGCTGACGGCGCTCCGACCACAGGTTCACGGCCAGCAGCAGGCACGCCGCGGCGGCCAGCCACCCGCCCCACACCGGTGCCGTCCGCCATGCCCGGCGCATGACGCGTACGCGCCCGAACTCCTGCCCGTCGCCTTGCCCGGCCTCGACCAGCCGGAGCACGCCCGGAATGGAACGTTGGAAAGCCTCGTGGGCGCTGTCATCGCCGGCCGATTCCCGCTGCGCGCGGACCCAGGCCTGGCCCTTGAGGAGCAGCCGCTCGTGCAGTTCGGCGGGCATCACGGCCTGAGGCTGCTGCGCGGCAAACGCGAGGTCGAAGTCCGCCGCGGCGTGGTCGAACGTCTCGTCGCCGGCACGTGCGAGGCTGGAGGCGAGCAGGTCCAGTTCCGTCTGGTCGGCGGGGGAGAGGCCGGCGACAGCGCGATCGATGAGCAACTCATCGAGCCGGGCGTGGCGTGGGTCGGAACCGTCGGGCTGGAAGTCGGAAGAACTCATTGCGTGTTCAACGTTGTCGGAGCGATGCCTTCGTGCCTCTTTGCTAACTGATTCCCTGTGCCCGTCTTCGCGTCTGGGGCCGCGGGGATTCACCGTCTGGTCGGTTGGGGTCTTGGGTCATCAGTTCGCGGAGGGAGATGAGCCCCCGGCGGACGTGGGTCTTCACCGTGCCCAGGGGCAGTCCGGTAATCCGGGCGATCTCCTCGTGGCTCAGGCCCCGATAGATCGACAGACGCAGGCACGTCTGCTGCTCCGGGCGCAGCGTGCTGAGGAGGTCTGCCGCGCGGGAGGCTTCGTCGGTGAGTTCGATGCTCGACGCATCGACCGCGGCGGGCTGGAGGCCGACATCGGCATCCACCTGATCGCGCGTGCGGCGACGGATACGCCTGCGACGGTCGATCAGCCGGCGGCGGGTGATCGTCGAGACAAAGGTTTCCTCGGCACCCAGGCGCGGGTCGAACCGGCCCGCGTTCTGCCAGAGTTGCGAGAAAACCTCCTGAACCGCGTCCTCGATCTCGGACGAATCCAGGATGAATCGGCGGGCAAGCGAGTAGACCAGCCCGCCGTATCGGTCCAGCAGTTCGCGCACCGCAGCGGGGTCGCCCTGAGCCACTTTGTGGAGGATCGGTTCTCGCGTCATTGAGACCGGCGGGCGAGCGACTCGCCGCCGATCGGTCAATGTTATGGCGAGCCACGATGATCCATCAGGCAGTGGCGGAACGGCCGCGGCGGGCGTGAAAGCAGCGTTTGATTACTTGGGCTTCTTCTCGTCCTTCTTGGCCTCGGGCTTGGCATCGGTCTTGCCGCCGTCGCTGGCGGGCATGAGCACGGTGTCGATCACGTGGATGATGCCGTTGGAGCAGATCACGTCGGTCTTGATGACGTTGGCCATGGCCACGTCGTTGCCGATGGTGGCCTTGCCGTCCTTGGCCATGATCTTGAACTTCTGGCCCTGGACGGTGGGGACGGACTCGGTCATGGTGAAGACGGCCTCAGCGTTCACGGCCTTGCCCTCGATCACATGGAACTTCAGGATGTTGGCCAGTTTCTCCTTGTTCTGGGGCTCCATCAGGCTGTCCAGCGTGGCCTTGGGCAGTTTGGCGAAGGCCTCGTCGGTGGGTGCGAAGACGGTGAAGGGGCCGTTGCCCTTGAGGGGCTCAACCCAGCCCGCGGCCGTGAGGGCTTTGACCAGCGTGTTGTGCATGCCGGTCGCCATCGCGGTTTCGGCGATGTTCTTGCCTTCGGCCTTCTTGGCGGGATGCTCGGCTTTGGCGGGATGGTCCGGCTTGGCAGGCTCGGCCTTCTTCTCAGGCTCCAGAGCGCTGACGCTGCCAGCGAGGGCGAACACGGCCATACATGCGAGAATCTGTTTAGTCACGGAAGAAACTCCCAGCGGGGTCGTGGTTTGCACCCCGATACTTCACGCGCCAGCCCCCGCACGTTGCGGAGACGGGCCGTGTTCGGGTGGGTCTTCGGCCACGGCCCCGACGCGGATTCGCGGTCTCCAAAAATTCTCGGACTCAAACCGAACAAACACAGATCGCACGCGCGATTGGATTCTGATAGGATGCCGTGAGCCCTGCCGTGCCCACACCCGCGAGCCCGCTCCTGCCGATTCCACCCGGGTCCACGGCCGCCCGTGTGGGGTGGTGCCGGCAACTGGCGCGGCTGGGTGTGTTGCTGAGCGGCGTGTACCTTGCATGGTGCGGGCTGTTGTGGTTCGTGCAAGACACGCTCGTCTTTCCCCGCTACGTCATAGCGCCGCACGCGACCGGTCCGGTTCCTCATGCGGTGGAACTGGAGATTACGACGGATGGGGGCTTGGTTGTGCCGGCGATTCTGCTGGTCCCGCCGCGGCGCGAGCCCGGGCAGCGTTTTCCCCTGGTGATCTGGTGCCACGGGAACGCCGAAACGATCGACCAGAATGCCCGGCTGGACGAGGTGCAACTCTATCTTCGGCATCGGATCGCGGTTCTGCTGCCCGAGTATCGCGGGTATGGGCGTGCCGCGGGCTCGCCCTCGCAGGCCGCGATCACTGAGGACATGGTGCGGTTCCATGACCTCGCGGTTGCGCGTGAGGAGATCGACCCGGGCCGCGTGGCGATATTCGGGCGCTCGCTGGGCGGAGCCGTGGCGGTGCAACTGGCCGCGCGGCGCAAGCCGCGGGCGCTCATCCTGCAATCCACGTTCACGTCGATCACGGCGTTCGCGGCCGGGTACGCGGTGCCGGGGTTCATTGTGCGCAGCCCATTCCGAACCGATCGCCTGCTGCCGACGCTGGGCGTGCCGATGCTCATCATGCACGGCGAGCGCGACCGGATTGTGCCGGTGGGGCACGGACGCCGCCTGCGCAAACTCGTGCCCGACGCGGTCTACTTTGAGCAACCCGCCGACCACCTCGATTTTCCGAGCGATTTCGGCGAGTATGAGAGCGAGATTGTGGGGTTTCTTGAACGGGCGGGGGTTGTTGCCGGCCCGTGATGGCCCGGCCACGTGCGGGGGCGGCGGTGGGTGAGGCTGGGCGGGGGCGGCTGGGTTTGTGTATGCTGCCGTTTGCACGGTCCTTCACGCACCTGCATTGGCAAAGGAATCCGACCATGGCCACTCGTGTTTGCAAGTCTTTCGTTGCCGCGGCCTTGGGGCTGATGGCGCTCACCGGGCCCGTGGCCTGCAACAGCGGCAACTCCGGTTCGTCGGTGGCCTCGCTCACGCGTGAGGAGAAGGCCGAGCAGGCCAAGGCCGCGTTCCTGGCGGCGGACCCGGGGCTGAAGCGGTTCTTTGACAGCGCGGCGGGCTATGTGGTCTTCGCGTCGGTGGGCAAGGGCGGGTTCATCATCACGGTGGCGGGGGGCGACGGCGTGGTGTACGACAAGGCGGGAGCGGTGCTGGGCTACGCGAGCATGACGGCGGTGAAGGCCGGTGCCGCGGCGGGCGGGCAGGGCTTCAAGGAGATCATCTTCTTCAAGGAACCCGCGGACATCGCCATGTTCAAGGGCGGGAATCTGGAGTTTGACGCGTCGGCATCGGCGGTCATCGCCAAGTCGGGGGCATCGGCCTCGAACAACTATCGCAACGGCGTGGCCGTGTTCATCACGGGCGAGACGGGCGCCATGCTGGACGCCAGCATCGGCGGGCAGGGGTTCAAGTTCTACCCGCGGTAGGCGGCGCGGCCCGACGGGCGAAACCCGGGTCCGCGTGCGGTATCCAAAGGGGTGCGGGCCGCAAGGGGTTCGCGCCCGCCGGGCCGGGTTCGGGCCGCGGCAGGCCCGGCTGACGGTGGCCGCCAACGATCCGGGTGGCCTTGCGGTTCGTACAAGAGGGACCTATGAAACTCGTTGTCGCCATCGCGTTGTTTCTGGCCGTGCTGGTCGCCACCGGGGCGATCGCCTTTGCCGTGCTGAGCGGGCCGTCGGGCACGCCCCGCGCGCCCGACGCGAAGCCGAAGGAGTTTGCCGCCATGAAGTCTGATGCTGCCGTTCGCGACCCGGCCAAGGCCGCGTACTCGCATTCCGGGTACGACATCACGCCCCTCACGCAGGCGGGGATCGACGAACTGGCGAAGAAGTTGACCCCCGAAGAGGCGCAGGTGATCCTGAAGAAGGGGACCGAGGCCGCGTTCTGCGGGAACCTGACGGACAACAAGAAGGAGGGGACGTACATCTGCCGGCTGTGCGACCTGCCCTTGTTCGCGAGTTCGGGCAAGTTCGATTCCGGCAGCGGCTGGCCGAGTTTTTACAAGTCGGTGGATGTGGACCATGTGGATGTGGAGCGCGACACGGCCCACGGCATGACGCGCACCGAGATTCTGTGCGCCCGCTGCCACGGGCACCTGGGGCACGTGTTCGACGATGCCCCGCAGACGCCTACGGGCCTGCGTTTCTGCGTGAACTCGGCCTCGCTGGCGTTTGTGGAGAAGGGGCAGCCCTTTGGTGCCGCGAGCCTGCCCGTGAAGTTGCAGACGGCGTATCTGGCTGGCGGCTGCTTCTGGGGCGTGGAAGACCGCTTCCAGCAACTGCCGGGCGTGGTGGAGGCCGTGAGCGGCTACATGGGCGGGAAGACCAAGAACCCCACTTATGAGGAGATCTGCACGCACACCACCGGGCACGCCGAGGTGGTGAAGGTGGAGTTTGACCCGGCCCGCGTGAGTTATGCGAAACTGCTGGAGTTCTTCTTCAAGATTCACGATCCCACGCAGTTGAACCGCCAGGGGCCGGATGTGGGCGACAACTACCGCTCGCACATCTTTGCCGATAACGCCGAGCAGGCGGACGTGGCGAAGGCCTTCGTGGAGCAGCAGCAGAGCAACCCGCGCTTCAAGGGCCGCAAGGTGGTGACGCTGGTGAGCGGGCCGGACGCGAAGTTCCCGTTCTACGAGGCGGAGAACTATCACCAGGATTATCACGTGAAGAACGGCGGGCACTGCGCAATCCCGGAGCCGTGAGCCGTGAGCCGCGAGCCG
>CAZNEU010000278.1:0-3107 GCA_964571915.1 uncultured Phycisphaeraceae bacterium | reverse complement strand
GATGGCCCACATCGCGCAGAAGCCCAGGATCATGCCGAAGGCGATGGTGCGCACCGGGCGTGCGATGAGGGGCGAGCGGCGGAGGCGTGCGACGCCTTCAGCGAGTTCGCGGAGGCTCTCGTGTTCGTGCACAAGGCCGTGCCCGTCCGCGGGTGAGTGCAGTGTGCGGGGCAGGGGGGGCAGGGGGGGCAGGGGGAGCGGCGGCGATGGGGGCGTTGGGGAGGTGGCCGGTGCGTGCGGGTCGCCGTTGATGCCGCTGATGGGGAAGTGGGGCACCTCCGCCAGCACACGACCCACCAGGTGGCCCTGGGCCACGCAGTAGTCCGCGGCATCCTTCGCCGAGAGCGACTCGATGATGACCGGGTAGGTGGACCCGGTGGTTCGATGCGCACACTCGACGCGGTAGACGGGCATCGGTGAACGTTACGCGATCACCGGTATCCACGCCGCCAGCGCATCCCGCGCGGCGGCAAGGTCGATCTTGTCCACCATCTCGGTGGTGGTGTGGATGTAGCGCGTGCCCACAACGATGCCCAGCGCCCGCGCCCCCGCGCCGGTCTGCTGGGCCGCGGCACCGTCCTGCCCGCCGCGCAGCAGGATCGTGCGCTGGCAGGGAATCTTGTTCTTCTTGGCCACGGCCTCCAGTTCGTCCACGAGCGCGTAGTCGGCGATGAAGGAACTGTCCATCACGTGCAGGCCGAAGCCCTTGCCCTGCTCGGTCACGGCCTCGTCGGCGGTCACGCCGGGGGTGTCGCAGCTGAGCGTGACGTCCAGGCCGATGCCGATGTCGCAGGCGACGATGTGGCTGCTGGTCTTGGCGCCGCGCAGGCCCACCTCCTCCTGCGTGGTGAAGGCGACGAAGAGTTCGCAGGCGTGGCCCAGGCCCTCTTCATCCATCTGCCGCACGGCCTCGATGCCCAGCCAGCAGGCCACGCGGTTGTCCATGGCCTGGCAGACCAGTTTGTCGCCCATGTCGCGGAAGGGCTCGTGGTACACGAGGTAGTCGCCGATCTTCACCCGCTTCTTCACATCGGCCAGGGGCAGGCCGGTGTCGATGATGAGGTCCTTCACGTCAGGAATCTTCTTCTTGTCTTCCTCGCTGGCGATGTGGATGGGCTTGCCGCCGGGGTTCATCACCGCGTGGATATCGCCGCCGGAGGTGACCAGCAGCACACGCCGAGAGAACAGGTTGCGTGTGTCGAACCCGCCCGCGTTGGCGACGCGCAGGAAGCCCTTGTCGTCGATGTGGCGGACGTAGAAGCCGATCTGGTCCATGTGGGCCAGCAGCAGCACCTTGGTGGGGCGGCCCAGCGGGCCGGCCTTCACCTTGCCCGCCCCCCCCGCGCCCTTGCCCTTGGCGGCCCGCGGCCCGCGCCGGCAGATCAGGTTCCCCATCGCGTCGGTCTTCACCTCGTCAAACAGGCCGTCGATCTCTTTCTCGATCAGGGCACGAACGCGTTCTTCGCGTCCGGGTACACCGGGTGTCTCGCACAGCCGCTTGAGAAGGTCGATGTTCATAAGGAGAGGGTACAGGGGACACGGGACGGGGGACGAGGCTCTCGGCCCGCCCCCCGTACCCTGCCCGTGCTATGGCCCGCGTCTCGCCGCTGCTGACCGATGTGCTGGCCCGTGAGGCCCTGGTGGCGCACTACGGGCCTGTGGAGGCGGGCGTGCGCGTGGTGCAGGCGTTCGAGCCGCTGGATGTGGAGTATGCCGCGCTGCGAAGGGCCAGCGGCCTGATCGACCTGCCCCAGCGCGCCACCATCGAAGTGCGCGGCACGGACCGGCTGGATTTCCTCAACCGCATGCTCACGCAGGAACTCAAGGGTGTGCAGCCCCTCAGCAGCACACGGGCCTTCTGGCTCTCGCGTCAGGGGCGGATCGATGCCGACCTGCGCGTGCTGGTGCTGGAGGATCGCGTGCTGCTGGATGTGGATGTGTTCGCCCTGGCGAAGACGATGCAGACGCTCGCGGCGTACATCATCTCCGAGGATGTTGAACTCCTCGACCGCACGGAGGAGTTCCACAGGCTTGCCCTGCACGGGCCGGGCGCGCGTGCGGTGCTGGATCGTGCCTCCACGCCGGTGCGCGGCCCGGCGATGGCGGACTTGATGCCGGGGCAGGTGGCCGTGGTGCGCATCGGCGAAGCGGAGTGCATCGTGGACCGGGCCGACACGGCGGGGGAGATCGGTCTGGAACTGCTGGTGCCGGCAAACCTCGCCGCGGGTGTGTACGCGCAGGTGTTGAAGGCGGGCGGCTTCGTGCTCAACCCGCAGGGCCCGATCGCGCACACCTCAACCAAGGGCGCGCTGGTGCGGCCCATCGGCTGGGGCGCGTACAACGTGGCCCGCATCGAGGCGGGCACGCCCTTCTATTTCCTCGACTTTGGCCCCACCAACCTGCCCCACGAAACCGGCGTGCTCGACTCACGCGTGAGTTTCACCAAAGGGTGCTATCTCGGGCAGGAGATCGTGGCGCGGCTGCAATCGCTCGGGCAGGCCAAGCAACGGCTTGTCGGCCTGCGGCTGGCCGGGCCGGTCGCCTCATCGCAGCCTGTGGCGGCGGAGTTCGATGCCACGCAGGAGTTTGATCCGCCGCTTGTGCCGCAACCCATCACCGGCGCGGCTGTGTTCCCGGCGGATTCCGCCGCGCCCGCGGAGCCGATCGGCAGCGTCTGTAGTTCGGCGGTCAGCCCCATGCTGGGGGGTGTGCCCGTGTGCTTTGCGATGGTGAAGAACAAGCACGCCGCGCCGGGCACGCAGGTGCGTGTGGAGTGCGAGGGGGTGATGCTGCCGGCGGAGGTACAGCCGGGCCTGGTGTTCTGGAGACGGGCGAAGGGCTAAACCGTGGAGCCGGGCACGGGGTAGTACGGATCGCCGTTGGATTTTCCACGGGCCGGGCCCGCAGGGTTCGGCGGCGCCGATCCGGGGCCGAACTGAGGACGTGCCTGCGGCCCCGGGGCTGGCGGCGGCGCCTGGCTCACCACGGGGCTGAGGCGGGCCTTGAACACATAGTCGCTCACGCGGTCGCGCACGGCCTGCATCATCTCGGTGAACAGGCGTGCGCCCTCGCGCTTGAACTCGATGCGCGGGTCCTGCTGGCTCATG
>CAZNEU010000277.1:0-5322 GCA_964571915.1 uncultured Phycisphaeraceae bacterium | reverse complement strand
GTTGCGGTTCTGTCCGTGGCAGAAATCGTTGTGGAGTGACGGGATGGTTGAGGAGTGGTCCCCGAGCAACCATGCCAGCTTGTACATGCCGGTCCCGGCCATCTCGGTCGCGATATTGAGGTACTTGTGCCAGAGGTCCTCGACCATGAGGAGCATCGCTCGGACTCCCGAGTCGTTCTCCATCATCTCCCTGCGCAGGGCTTCGAGCGAGTGCAGACCCGGTCGCTTCAAGCGCACCAAATGCTTGCCGCGAGCCACCAGCCCGATCTCCCGCGCTCGGGCAATGAGTTGCTCATCCGCCTCCTCCACTTCCCTCCAAACAAAGCAGTCGTGGAACTCCTGGATGTACTTCTGGGTTTCGTACTGGGGCGTCCGCGCACGATCTGCACGCCGAGTCGAAACCGCCGCGTCGATGACTGCCGCTCGATTCAGCCGCCAGGAAGCAACGGCCATCCGGTGGACGATGGAATGCTCAAGCTGGTTCCGCGGCTGAATCTCATCGCAGAGTTGGGCGTGGAGCACCTTGAAGGTGTCCGAGCACTCGGCTCCGAGCGCGGCTGGGTTGGCGGTGAGGCAGTGTTTCAGCGCGTTGCGCCGGGAGACCAGCTTGCCCTCGGCCGTGCGCGGGCCCGTGCTGAACAGCGCGTTCGCCTGGTTCCGCGCGATGACGTTGGCTTCGGTCATGGCTGAGTTCCATCCAAGGGCATTCGGCGGCATGCGACCCCCTCGCCGGACTGGCCCGGAGCGCGTATGGCAATCGTTTGGAGGCGTGCCGCCCGGACCATCGCCAAGATTCCGGTCCGCATGGCTGTGGGCAGGTCGGTCCACGCCGCGACCACGGCTGCAAGTTCGGGGTCGGTGGGGGCAGTGGGGGGCGGTTGAGCGGGTGCCGTCGGGGCGGGCTTGGGGGCAGAATCGCCGCCAAGCGCGCCGGAATGCGCGCCGCTTTGGGGCGTACCCCCCGTATTCCCCGTGAGTTTCGGGGGGTGTTCGAGTCCAGTATCGCCCACTTTCTCGTTTTGCGCGCCTTCGTGTTCGTTCGCATCGGCTTCGCTCGCATCGGCGTGGGAAACACCCGCAACCCCTCTCACTCCACCCCCGCTACACCCGCGTCCGGCGGCATCACGGTCGGCCTGCGCGGCACCATGATCCGGTGCAGCGCCCACATCTGCCACGCGCCCCACGCAAACGCCGCCGCGGCCAGCAGCAACGCAGCCGTGAAACTCCCCGTCACGGAATACAGCAGCACGCCCACACCCTGAAACACCGTGCCCCGCAGGCCCACCATCGTCGCGTGAATCGCCACATAGTGCGGCACCTTCTGGGGCGTGGGCGCCAGCGACACCGGCCCCAGCATCCACCCCACGCTCACGCCCGCCGAGCACACGCCGTACACCACGCTCGCGAGCATCAGTTCACCCGCGCTGCTTGCGAAGATCAGCCCCAGCGGGTAGAGCATGTACAGGGCGAAGCA
Organism: uncultured Phycisphaeraceae bacterium; assembly: GCA_964571915.1. GTDB lineage: Bacteria > Planctomycetota > Phycisphaerae > Phycisphaerales > UBA1924 > JAEUIX01. The sequence goes on along the minus strand of CAZNEU010000277.1, from coordinate 3,848 downwards.
CAGCGAGCTCGTGCGTGTGGCCCCCAGCTTGTCCATGAGCAGCCCTGCGGGGAACGTGGCGCAGACGGAGGCCAGCAGAAACGCCACGTGCGTGGACGACGCCGTCTGGTCGTAGGGCAACTTCAGTTTGTCCGTCACGATCAGCGGCACCAGCGCGTAGCAGATCATCCACCCCACGCCGTAGGTCATGAACGCGGCCTCGTAGCGTGCAAACACCCGGTCGGCCCGCAGAATCTCGCGCATGTGGACGATCGGGTCGATCAGGCCACGCAGCACGCGCGTCGAACCGCTGGTCGATCCTCCCTCGTCGGCACGGATCGCCCGCGCCACCAGCATCATGAGCGTCGAGCCCACCGCCATCAGCGCCGCCGCGCACGGCATGTACCAGCGAAAACTGCCCGGGTTGGCGGCAAGCAGGTGGCCCACCAGCCAACTCGCCCCCGCGCCGCCCAGCATCGCCCCGGCCGAGAGCATGGCGTACATGCGGCCGCGCGTGCGGTCGGGGTACATCTTCTTCAGCAGTTCGCCGTGCAGCGCGGGCCACCCCGCGCCGCCCACCGACGCGATCAGGTGCAGGGCCAGCAGCGTCCCGAACCCCTCCGCCAGCGGCGCGAGCAGGAGCGGCGCTGAGCCCAGCACCCAGTACGTGGCGATGTACCTCTTCAGCCCCACGCGCTTCAGCCACGCGTGCCAGAAGATCGAGAACGCAAAGAACACCGTCGGCGCGGCCGTGAGCAGCAGCGTCTCCCCTGTGCTCGCCCCGAACTGCCGCCGCGCAATCACCGGCAGAATGAACACCACCGCCGTGATCACCCCCTGCAACAGCACCACGCCGCACAGGTGCGCAGGAATGAGCCACGCCGGCCGCCGAGATGGATCCGTCGTTGACAGGCAGGAAGGTAGTCGAGCAATCGCGACCGACTCGCTCACTGCGTCCGAGGCGCATCCGGCGTGCGCGGCACCCATGCGGCTGCGGGCACCGCGTTGTCAATCCAGTCCGCCACCGCCGCCAGATGCCCCGACAGCGTCGCGAAGAGCAACTCGTGCCCCGTGTCAAACACCCAGCGGTCCGGCCGCCCCGCACGCAGCCACATCTCCTCACCCAGTTCCGCCGGCACCGCCTCGTCGCCGAGTGCGTGCAGCATCAGCACCGCCTTCTCGGCCAACGCTCCAATCGTGAAGCGCGAGTCCAGCGGCGCGTGCCGCGAGTACGCCTCCGACAGTCGCCGCGACTGGTCCTTCGTCAGCGGCCTCCCCTGCCACCGAATCGTCACCGCCTCGATCCACGGCGCGTAGTTGCTCTCCACCGCCACGCGGCAGAAATCCACGCCCCCCGCGATCAGCACCGCCGCGGCGTACGGCTCCGGGTTCTTCGCCACCACCGTCGGCAGCACCATCGCCCCGCCGCTCATGCCCAGGGCGATGCGCGTCAGCCCCGCCGTCTCCGGCCGCTCGCGCGCGATCCGCTCCACCGCATCCTCAATGGCGTACGCGCACTCAGCCACGCGGTCGCCCAGTTCCGCCGCGATGCGGGCCGCGAAGGCCTCCAGTTCTTCATCGCTCGTCCCGGTGTGATCAAAGACCACGCGCTCCGTGAACCGCGACGGGTGCGCCAGCAGCCGCACCACGCCATAGCCCCGTGCCCGCAACGTTGACACGCACTGATCCACCACCGTCGCGGGCGTGCCGAAAATGCCCGGAAGCACCACCACCAGCGCGCGTGGAGGAGGCGGGGTGGCGGGCGCGGTGGTGGCGAGAGGTGTGGTCGATGCCGTCAAGCCGTCGCTCGCTCGCGCGGGGGCCGAGCCCACCGCCACCACCGGCGGGTAATACCCGATCCACGTCCGCTGCATCTGCACGCGATAGGCACGCCCTCGCGCTCCCGGCACACGCGCCGCCGCCGGTTCCGCCTCCCCCGGCTCACGCACGCGCGTGCCCGAAATGAACTTCAGAAAAAACGCCGCGGCGGTCGGCGGCGTGTCCACACACTCCTGCTGCGGCCGCTCATACTGATACACAAACGAGCCCCGCCCCTCCGCCACCGCCGTCACCGAGTCCCGCCACGAAGGTGAACGCCGCGCGTCCAGCAGCGTGCGGATGTCCTGCACCATCTCCTCCTCGACCTTCTTCGCCGATTCCTCTCCGTGCCGCAGCGGCGCAATCGGCCCCTTGATCCTCGTGATCACGCCGTACCGGCTTGCCCCCCTGCGGGGCACGCCCCACCGCCGCGGCCACACTTCGGCCGTCTGCCACGCATTCTCCAACGGCGATACCTCGCCCAGTGCCGCCCGCTCGCCCTCGGATGACACGGCTTCCCCGCGCACATCCATTCGCACCAGCGGCGCACAAGACCAGGTGCCAACGCACAGCGCGGCGATCACGCACACGCCCGGGGCACGAACGCCCCGCCCGCGGCGTGCTCGCGATTTCCACGAGGCCCGAACGAAGTGATGGTTCCCTTGCCTCATCACGCCCCCGCACCGTGCCTGAATGTGGCCCTGTGCCCATGTGCCATGTGGTTCTGTCCTCGGCCCTGTCTCTGACCCCGACGCCCTGCCCACTAATTCCGGTACCCCCGCGGATGGGCCACAAACCACTTCCACGCCGTCTCGATGATCTCGTCGATCGTCTGTACGCTCGCGGTCCACCCCAGTTCGGCCCGAATCTTGGCCGCGTTGGCGAAGATCATCGGCGGGTCGCCCGCACGCCGCGGCGACTCCACCACCTTGATCTCCCGCCCGGTGATCCGCCGCGCCGCCTCGATCACCTGCCGCACGGAGAACCCCTTGCCGATGCCGAGGTTGTACGCGGGCGTGTGCGCGGCCTCGGCCGCGGGCACGTCGGGCTTCAACCCCCCCAGCACCTTCACGTGCGCATCCACCAGGTCATCCACGTGAATGTAATCACGGATGCACGTGCCGTCGGGCGTGGGGTAGTCCGTCCCGAACACGCTTACGTGCGGCCGCTGGCCGAGCACGGCTTGCAGCACGATGGGGATGATGTGCGTCTCGGGCGTGTGGTCTTCGCCCACGATGCCCGTGCGGTCGCACCCCGCCACGTTGAAGTAGCGGAGCGCCCGCCACGCGAAGGGCTTCTTGGCGCGCCGTTGCCCCTCGGCAAAGTCGCGGATCATCTGCTCGCACTGAAACTTGGAGCGCCCGTACGGCGACATCTGGCTCTGCGGGCAGTCCTCGCTCACGGGGATGCGCTCCGGCGGCACCTCGCCGTACGTGGAGCAACTCGACGAGAAGACCAGTTTTTGCACGCCCTCCGCCGCGCACGCTTCGAGCAGGCTCACCGTGCCTGCGGTGTTGGCCCGGAAGTACGCCAGCGGCATCTCCACCGACTCGCCCACGTACGCCATCGCGGCAAAGTGCAGCACGGCCTCGGCCTTGTGCCGCGCGATCAGCGACCGCACGAGCGCCGTGTCGTTGATGTCGCCGACGGTGAACTGCAGGCGATCCCTCGCCCCCGTGGCGCTCGCCACCAGGTCCATCGCGGCCTGGTGCCCGCGGAAAAGGTTGTCGATGCCGATGACGGTGTGCCCCTCGCGCAGCAGACGCAGCGTCGCGTGGGCACCGATATACCCGGCCGAGCCGGTGACGAGGACGTTCATGGTCAAGAGCCCCGGTTGAGTTGCCAGACCGCGGAAGAGAGACGCGGCAAGCGTACGGCACGCACTCCGCTATCGGCACGCGGCCCGCGAGGCAGCACGACCGTGTGCCTGTGTTCGTCCAGGCCGAAGGCCTGGCGCATGTGCGGCCGATGCAGTGCAACCTGCTGGACGAGCAGGAGGTCAGGGCGCTGGCGAAGGCCGTAGGCGCCCGACCTGACGCGATGCTCTACCT
>CAZNEU010000276.1:0-1642 GCA_964571915.1 uncultured Phycisphaeraceae bacterium | reverse complement strand
AGCGGCCGCAGATCGAGAAGGTGCGGCACGAGGTGCCGGCGACGGTGGGAGGCGAACATCGGCAGTCCGGCGGGGACCGCCGGACCACCCAGGAAGGCCGGACCACCCAGGCACACTGGGAGGTTGATGAGTTTCTGGGCGACAACGTGCCCCTCGTGCTGGCGGAGATCGAACTGCCGGCAGCGGATGCGCCCTTTGCGCGGCCCGCCTGGCTGGGGGCCGAGGTGAGCGCGGACGCGCGCTACCGCAACTCGTACCTTGCGGGGCACCCCTACGCGACGTGGGGCAAGTGATCTACCCTGCGGCATGAGTTCCAGCGCGCAGGTGAAGGTGCATCGTTTCGAGGTTTCGCCCAGGGCGGGAACCGCCGACCCGCTGGGCGAGAGCGTGGTGCGTGATGCCGCGGCGATGGGCATCGCGGCCAGCGGTGTTCGGACCACGCACGTGTACCTTGTGGAGGCGGCGCTGAGCGATGCGCAGCGTGATGCCGTGGCGGCGCAGGTGCTGGCAGACCCGGTGACCGAGGTGGCCACGCACGGCGCGGCGGCGGTGGGCGCGAGAGGCGTGCAGATTGTCGAGGTTCACCCGCTGCCGGGGGTGATGGACCCGGTGGCCCAGAGCGTGGAACTGGCGGTGCGCGACCTGGTGGGCATCGGGGCCAGGGTCTCGACCGGCTGGCGCTACGACATCGCCGGTGTGTCGCCTCAGCAGGCCGACACGCTGGCGCGGCGGCTGCTGGCGAACCCGGTGATCCAGCGGATCGAGCGAATGCCGTGGATGCCGGGCACGTTTCCGGTGGCCGCGGCCCACGCGCACGCGGCCCGGTCCATTCCCATCCTCACGCTGGGCGATGCCCAGTTGCGGACACTCTCGCGTGAGGCCCATCTGTTCTTGTCGCTGGAAGAGATGCGGGCGATCCAGGCGGAGTATCGGCGGCTGGGGCGTGAACCGCGCGACATTGAACTGGAGACGCTGGCGCAGACGTGGAGCGAGCACTGCGTACACAAGACACTCAGGAGCCGCGTGGTGTACCGGGAAGGCACAGAGGCACGGAGGCACGAAGGCACGGCGGACGGGACGTCCGCCCCACCCGCGGAGATTCACTGGCACGGGCGGCCCGGCCACACGGTGAACGCTGACGGCAGCGTGGCGATCGACAAGCTGCTCAGGAGCACGGTGGCCGCGGCGACGCGGGAACTGATAGCGGAGGGCGTGGATTGGACGCTGAGTGTGTTCGTGGACAACTCGGGCGTGGTGGCGTTTGACGACGAGTGGGGCATCTGCATCAAGGTGGAGACGCACAACCACCCGTCGGCCATCGAGCCCTATGGCGGGGCCGCGACGGGCATTGGCGGGTGCATCCGCGATGTGATCGGCACGGGGCTGGGAGCGCGGCCCATTGCGAACACGGATGTGTTCTGCGTGGCCTATCCGGACACGGCCTTTGTGCCGGAAGGCTCGCTGCACCCGCGGCGTGTGCTGGCGCAGGTGGTGGCGGGGGTGCGAGATTACGGCAACCGCATGGGGATTCCCACGATCGGTGGCGCTGTGGCATTTGACCAAGGGTATCTTGCCAACCCACTCGTGTACTGCGGTACCGTTGGAATTATGCCGCGCGGCACTGCTGAAACACGAGTACAGG
>CAZNEU010000275.1:0-1637 GCA_964571915.1 uncultured Phycisphaeraceae bacterium | reverse complement strand
GTGAGCGGTCAGCCGATCCATCCGAACTCTTCGTGCCTTCGTGCCGGAGTTTACCCGCCGCGGCGGGTGCCCTCGTGCCTTCACTTCGTCACGACGGCCGCCACGTACTTGATCTGCACGCCGGGCGTCATGGCCCCGGCGATCACAACCTTCTTGATGAACGCCCCGCGTGTGCTGGGCGGACGCATCTTCTCGATGTGGGCCACGAAGGCGTCAAGGTTCGACACCAGGTCGCTATCGGTGAAACTCATCTTGCCGAGCACGGCGTGGACGTTCCCGCCCTTGTCGTTGCGGAACTCGACCTTGCCCGCCGCGAACTCCTTCACGGCCTCGATGATCTTGGGGGTCACCGCGCCCGTCTTGGGGCTGGGCATCAGGCCCTTGGGGCCCAGCACCTTGCCGAGTTTGGAGACGATCTTCATCATGTCGGGCGTGGCCACGGCCACGTCAAAGTCCATCCAGCCCTTCTCGATCTTGGCGACCAGTTCCTCCGCGCCCGCCTCGACAGCCCCCGCCTCGCGGCAGCCGGGTGCAAGGTCCTCGCGGCAGAACGCCACCACCCGCTTCTTGGAGCCGATGCCCGCGGGCAGACTCACCGAGCCGCGAATGCCCTGATCGGCATGGGCCGGATCGATGTTCAGATGCAGTGCGATGTTCACCGTCTGATCGAACTTGGGGGCCTTGAACTTCTTGAGCGCGGCGATGCCCTCAGCCCCCGGAACGGGCTGCTGCGGCACCTGCGTGAGATTCGCCTTCTGTCGTTTGGAAATATGCATGGTTTAGCCCTCCACCACCACGCCCATGGAGCGGCACTGGCCTTCGATGATCCGCACCGCCGCGTCCATCGAACCGGCGTTGAGGTCCGCCATCTTCTCTTTGGCGATGGCTTCCAGGTCCGCGCGATTGACCTTGCCCTTCTTGTCCTTGTTGGGCACGCCCGAGCCCTTGTCGATTTTGGCCTTCTCTTTGATCAGCACGCTCGCGGGCGAACTCTTCACCTCGAACGTGAAACTCTTGTCGGTGAAGACCGTGACCACGCAGCCGACGATCTTGCCCTTGAGCGCGGCCGTCTTGGCGTTGAACTGCTGGATGAACTGGCCGGGGTTCACGCCGTTGGCGCCCAGAACCGGCCCCAGCGGCGGCGCAGGAGTGGCCGACCCACCCGGGGCCATGATCTTGAACGACGCTTTGATTTCTTTCTTGGCCATTTCCAGTCACCTCCCACCGGCCTGCTGCCCCCTGGGCAACTCGGGCCTCACCCCGGCAAGGGTGAGGCAGGCACGGTAGTTCTTACGGTGCCGGGCATGTGGTCGCCCGGCGGACATTCGATTGAGAGGGAAGTATTGGCCGGGTTCTTGCCGGAGGCAAGAGCCATGCACCAAAAGCCATGCAGCCGGTGCCATCCCATGTGCCACAGGCTGGACCGCCGAAGGCGGGCCTGCCTGTGAACGGCCTGGCCCACAGCAAGCCGCGGCCCCCATCACGGCCGCGTGCTCTGTGGCGCATTCCCCTTCGCCACCAGCCACACCTCAAACTGCCCTGCCACGGCCTTGTTCAGGCCCGCCGCCTTCCCCATCTCCACCATCCGCCGCACACCCTCCGGCCGGTTCGCCAGTTGCAGCGCCACCGCCGCCGCC
>CAZNEU010000274.1:0-6995 GCA_964571915.1 uncultured Phycisphaeraceae bacterium | reverse complement strand
AGTAGTTCGCACCGTTGGGATCGGCGCTCTGCATGGTGCCGCCGTGATACTCACCCCAGAAGTAGTTGAGGGGCGCGCGGGTCGTGTAGTTGTTGCAGACCGTCCATGGGGGCAGGCCGCTGGTCAGGTAGGGCAGGCCCGGGGGGTTGTTCGTGGGGCCGTTGCCCGGCAGGTAGATGCCCGGCCACGCGCCATCGGCGATGAAGTTCGCGTCGCTCGTCCGCGCCCCGTTGTGGTTCAGCACGCTGTCCGGATACACCAGCACGTCGGCCATGTGGGCCTCCTTCACGTACTGGCGGAACGTGGCCTCGGTCCCGAAGGCCGTGGGCGCATCCGGCGTGCCCAGGTTGAAGCGGTCGAACGGGTCGTATCCGGTACTGCCCGTGCTGCTGAACACCGGGTGCGGAACCCACATCGCCCCGTACCCAGCCATGAACACGTCGGGCATGCGGGCCTCGATGTTCACCCATGACGACTCGAACCACTGGAGGATCACCCGGTTGTCGGCCGCTTGCGCCTTCACCGTGCCCGCGGCCAGCAGCAGGCCGACCGTGGCCACCCGCCCGAACCTGCGTGTCGGAAATGAACTGTGGAGCAGTCGTTGCGGCATGCCGCCCTCCGTGGAAAAACTCACCGACGGGCGTGCGCCGCCGCGACCGGACGTATGGCCGACGGACTGCCAGCCACCACCTGCTTTGAGGCCCGCGAGAACCCCCAGAACCTACGCGGTAACTGTAATGCCTGTTTCCGATTCCGCCATGCAGTATTTGCGTTTTGCTCGGGAGACGGGTGAGAACGCTTGCACACCGCCCACAAAGCCCGAACAGACGCGTCTGGACCGCTCGGTTCACCCCTGGTCTAACGAGCCGGTGCTTCGGCCAGCGGCGACCGCCCCTCCACAATGGCTTGGCGCGCTCCGGTCGCCAGGACCTGCGCCACAAACGCCCGGTACGCCGGCTCCAGCGCGGCCGGATCGCCGAAGTACGCCAGGAACACCGTCGTGCCTCCCGCTACGCCGCTGGTCGCCAGAAGACCCGCCGCGCGCGCGTCGTTGAGTTGCACCGAAACGGCCAGCCCCAGTCTGCCCGCCGCGGCATCACTCACCAGGCGCTGAAACTGGACCCGATGCTTGCCGCCCTCACCCTCCCGCAGGAAATGAATCAGCGTCCACAACTGTGAGTAGTACGTGACGGGCCCCTGAAAGCCCCGCTGCATCAGGCCCTCGGGCGTGGATGAGAGCACCTCGCTCAGCGACAGCACCTCACCCCTGGCCACGGCCTCGCGCAAGTGGTCGAAGCGCTCCACGTTGGCCCAGCCGGAGAACGTGGCCCGGTCGCCGGTCCACCGGTAGCCCTCCATGAACGTGGCGATGCCCTCCTCGGCCCACGTGGGCAGGCGCTGGGCGAACGTGCTCTGCGTGAACTGGTGCCACCCTTCGTGGCTGGCAAGGCTGAGCGTGTCCGCATCGCCGATATCAAACAGGAAGGCCCGCCCGCCGCTGGCGAACCCGCCGCGCTCGATGTAGGTGAGGCTGCGGCCGCGCTCGCCGAGCATGGTGAGGGTGAGCCGCTGCCACTGCGCGCGCGAGCCCATGACGAACGACTCCAGCCGCCTGGACGGGCGCGGCAGGGGCGCGACGGCGGTGGTGTAGTGATCCAGAGCGCCCTCCATGAACGCCGGGAGGCGGTTGGTGATGATGGGCGCCCTCTCCGTGGTGTAAATGGAGAAGGTTGCCGTGTGGAAGACTCGCCCGGGTTGCTCATCGAAAGACCACGGATCGACGCGCAGCACCGCCGGGGGCAGGGCCGTGCGGGCCGAGCCGGGCGGCGCGGGCTGCTTGCTCGCCGCGGCCATGCCCGGGTCCGCGGAGGCTGAGGCGGCGGGCACCGACGCGCAGCCGCCGGGTGCCACCACGCCCGCCAAGCACACAAGCGCGACACCGCTCGCTCGCGCTCGCGACTTGAAAGCCCGGCGCATCGCGCTGCCGTTCAACCCAGTTTCTCCAGCGCCACACGCGCCGCATCGCGCTCCGCGGCCTTCTGGGCCAGTTGCTGCCTGCTCTGCTCCACCAGTTTCGCCGGGGCACGATCGGCATAGCCGGGGTTGTTCAGCCGCCCTTCCAGCGCGACGATCTCTCGCTCGCGCTCGGCCACCAGTTTCGCCAGGCGCGCCTTCTCCGCATCGGCGTCGATCGCCGCGTGCAGGCTGCTGAGTTTGAGTTCGAACGCGCCCAGCGCGATGCTCACGGCCGCCTCGCCGCTGGCGGGCGGCTCGGGCTCGATGCGGGCCAGGCCCGCCAGCGTCTGGACCACGCCCAGACTCGGCAGCAGCCGCGAGATCATGGGCGCGGGCGCGTGCAGCACCACCCGCTGCCGGGGCTGCACCTGGTGGTTCGCGCGGGCCTCGCGCACCGCCGCCACCAAGGCCCGCACCTGCTCAAACTCGGCCTCGGCCTGCTCCGAGAGCAGCGTGGCATCGGCCACCGGCCACGAGCACCGGCAGAGCAACTCGTTGTCCGTGAGCGCAAAGCCCTTGGCCCGTGGACCGGCCAGCAGGCGGAAGTGCTCCCAGATCGTCTCCGTAACGTGCGGCATCATCGGGTGCATCAGCCGCAGCAGGACGTCGATGGCCGTGCGCAGCACGGCCTGCTGGGCCGGGCGCGCCGCCACGGTGGGCTTGATCGCCTCCAGGTACCAGTCGCACAGGTCGTTCCACAGGAGTTCGTAGAGCGTCTGCGCATAGGTGGAATACTCGTACGAAGCCAGGGCCTTGTCGCACGCGCCGATGCCGCGGGCCAGGCGCGAGAGCATCCACCGATCCACCAGCGTGAGTTCGTTGCCGTCGGGCGCGGCGTCCGCGCCGGGTGGCGCGGACAGCATCGACATGGCGAAACGCGACGCGTTCCAGAGTTTGTTGCAGAAGTTGCGCCCCAGATCGAACTTGGGCGAGGTGTTGCGCCCGCTGGCCGCGTCCTTCACCACCGGCATCCGCACGTCCTGCGTCTGCGTGGTCATGTGGCAGAGCGTGAAGCGCAGGGCATCGGCCCCGTGGCTGGCGATGATGTCGAGCGGGTCCACGCCGTTGCCCAGGCTCTTGGACATCTTGCGGCCCTGCTCATCCTGGATCATGGCGTGGATGAACACGTCCTTGAAGGGGAGCACGCCCGCGCCGGGCTCCTGCCCCGCGTCCTGGGCACGAAAGTAGCGGTTGAACATCACCATCCGCGAGACCCACAGCGTGATGATCTCGCGGGCCGTACACAGCGCGTTCGAGGGGTTGAACGCCGCGAGTTCGGGCGTCTGGTCCGGCCACCCGAGCGTGGAAAGGGGCCACAGGGCCGAACTGAACCATGTGTCCAGCACGTCCTGGTCCTGCTCGATCAACTGCATGTGCCGCACCAGCGCTCGGGCCGCCCCGCCCGCACCGCCCAGCCCCGCGGGCTCGTGGGCCGCGTCGATCGCGGCGTCCGCAGGGCCCAGTTCGCCCGCCTGCCAACGCTGCCAGAACTGTTCCAGCGCGCCCAGCACGCCCACCGCCCGATCGTTCCGCGCACACACACGCCAGAGTTTCGGCAGCGACGCGTCGATGTGGATATCGGCTTCAACCTTGGCCGCCGCCGCGAAGGCCCGCAGGTGCCCCAGCGCCGCGGCGAGAAACTCGCGTTCCACCTCGGGCGAGTCCTCGATCACCTCGCCCTTCTTGATGGCGAGCAGGTCGGGCGTGAAACTCCACACGCAGATGCGGTGGCCCCACCACAGTTGCCGGCTCACGCACCAGTCGCGGATGTTCTCGTGCCAGTGCTGGAATGTTTTGGCGTAGCGGTCGGGAAAGAACCGCAGGCCGCCATCGTGCGGGGAAGCCGGAACGTGGCCGGCGCTCCGCCCGCGTTCAGCGATCCGCCCCTCCCTGACGGGCGGGGTTCGTTGATCCGCCGCCATTGCCCGCAGGGCCGCCCCCGCGAAGCGGTCATCGGTCGCCCTCACGTACCACTGGTCGCTCAGGTACGGCTCGATGGGCGCGTGGCTGCGGTAGGAGTGGCCCACGCTGTGGCGGTAGGGCTTCTTGGCCTCCAGCAGGCCGTGCCGCGCAAACTGATTCAGCACCTCGCGCCGCGCCAGTTCTCGCCCCATGCCCACAAACTGGCGGGCCTCCCCCACATCGCTCCAGCCGTGCGACCCGCTGATCGATGCGTCCGGTGCCATCACGTTGATGACCGGCAGTTTGTGCCGGATGCCGATGTCGTAGTCGTTGGGGTCGTGGGCGGGCGTCACCTTCAGAAACCCGGTGGCGTACTTGGCCTTCACATCCACACCCCCCCCACCCTCGGCATCCGGGTTCGCCGCGGGCATCACCACATAGTCATCCTCGATGATCGGGATCACACGCCCCACCAGCGGCAAGCGCACACTCAGCCCCCGCAGCGCCGCGGCACGCGGGTCTTTCGGGTTGAGCGCCACCGCCGTGTCGCCCAGGTACGTCTCCGGGCGCGTGGTGGCGACGGTGACCCACGCCTGCGCGTCGGTAGCCTGGCCCCCCGCCCCCGCGTAGCCACGCGCGGCCAGTTCACCCCAGCGCACCGGCACAGGGGTGCCGCCGGCCCCCCCCGCCCGCACCAGCGGATAGCGCAGGTAATAGAAGAAGCCATCAACCTCTTCCATCTCCACTTCGTCATCGGCCAGCGCCGTCTGCGTCACCGGGTCCCAGTTCACCAGCCGCTTGCCGCGATAGATCAGCCCGTCGCGAAAGAGCCTGAAGAACGCCTCGCGCACGGCCTTGGTGCAGATCGGGTCCATCGTGAAGCGCTGGCGATCCCAGTCGCACGAGCACCCAAGCGCCCGCAACTGCCCCGTAATGGTCGCCTCGTACTCGTCCTTGAACGCCTGAATCCGGGCCACAAACTCGTCGCGCGGAAAGTCCGTCCGCCGCTTGCCCGTCTCCTTCAGCACGCGCTTCTCCACCATCGTCTGCGTGGCGATGCCCGCGTGATCGGTCCCGGGCATCCACAGCGTCTCGAAGCCGCGCATGCGATGGACCCGCGCCAGCACATCCTGCAGGGTGTTGTTGAGCGCGTGCCCGAGGTGCAGGCGGTCCGTCACGTTGGGCGGCGGAATGAAAATCGTGTACGGCTTTTTCTTCCCCTCCAGCACCACACCCGCCGATGCCGCGCCCGCCCTGGCGGCCTCCCAACGTGCTTTCACGCGCGGCTCGTGCTCCTGCGGCTTGTACTGCTTGTCGAGGCCGCCAGCGAGCCCACCGCCAACGGTGGCAGCGGGGGCGTGCGCATCAGCGGCCGCATCGGGAGATGGTGAACGCCTGATCTGCATACAGGTCCGGAGTCTACGCGAGCCGATAGGCTTCCTGCATATGGCGACCGGCACCGCACCCGGCAACGGGTGGCGAATCTTGACGACGCTGGCGGTCCTGGGGATGTTGGCCGCCGTGTCGGGCGTGGTGCTGGTACGGGCCTTCGCCCCGGCCAGCCCGCCACCACCCTCACCCCTCCCCCCCACCGCACGCACGGCAGGTGGCGAATCGCGCCCGGCCCCCGGCACCATCGCCGAGGCCCTCCGCGATGCCCGCGCGGCACTTGACAGCGGGCAGTACCAACCCGCCGCGGCCATCCTGACCCGCGCTGTCGAACGCTGGCCCAAAGACCAGGAACTCCGCCTGCGCCTCGGCGAGGCCCTCATCGCCCTGAAGGACTTCGCCGCAGCCTACCCCCACTACCGCGCCGCCATCGACATCGGCCCCGCGCCCGCCAACCTGCACCTCGATGCCGGTACCGTGGCCAACGCTGCGGGCCTGGCCGGTGAGGCCTTGGCCCACTACCTGCTGGCCCAGAAGGCCGACCCCGTCAACCCGCGCATCCCCCTCTACCTGGGCATGGTCCACGCCCGCCGCGGCGACGATGCCGCCGCCACCGCCAGCCTCCTCACCGCCATCGCTCTCGACCCGTCGCTCGCGGAGGCGTGGGGCACGCTCGCCGAACTCTCGCTGCGCAACGACCGCCTCGGCATGGCCGCCGATCAGGCCCGCAAGGCCCGCGAGTTGCAGCCCACCGAACTGCGCTGGCGGCTGGTGGAGGCGCGTGCCCTGAAACGCGACAACAAGCCCGAGCAGGCCGCGATGCTGCTGGTGGGCCTCGACGCGAACGAGCGAGCGCAACCAAACGTCCTCGAACTCCTCGCCGATTGCTACGGCATGTTGGGCAAGGCCGATCAGGCCGCCGCGGCGTGCGAAGAGGCCGCCAAGACGCGCCCCGCGGATGCCACCGTCGCCTATCTCGCGGCGGTCTGGCTCGATCGCGCCGGAAAGCGCGAAGATGCCCAGCGTTTCGCTCGCCGCGCCGATGAACTGGGTGAGCCGCGGGCACGCGACCTGCTCTTGCGCCTTGCCCGGCCGTAGCACGGGCAACGCCGACGCTTCACTTCCACGCCGCCCACGCGGCACGGACCTGCTCCATCTCGTAGGCTACGCCGCACTCCGGGCACGCGCCACGCTCAGCTAGGCCAACAAGGCTGTAGCCACACTCGGTACACAACTGCCCGCCCGCGGCCGTGAGCCGTGCACGAAGGCGGCGCTTGCGGAGAGAAAACGCGGCCACAATCCAGAACATCGCTGCGATGGTTGCGGCCGCCGCCCATGGACCCGTTTGGAAGCGGAGTGCGCGTGCCACCCAATCCGTGAATGCGACACCGCCCAGACACACGGCGAGCATCGCTAGAAATGCCATTCCGACGCCACGAGATCCGTGCTTGGGCCGGCCCCACCAATCCCTAAACATGTTGGACTCCGTCAGGCACGCCGCGACGCACACAGATCCTAGTCAACTGCTTACTGGGACATGCAGTCGATACGTGCTGCGTCGCAGTCCAAGAGGGCGGCGGTCGTATCATTCTCGCACGCGCTGAGGGCGTACCCGCGCGCAGCCACGTGCGCCCCGGCGCACACGGCAAAGCAACCGAGTCAAAGCGGCCCGAGCGCCAGACAGACGA
>CAZNEU010000273.1:0-9479 GCA_964571915.1 uncultured Phycisphaeraceae bacterium | reverse complement strand
CGCAGGGTTCGGCGGCGCCGATCCGGGGCCGAACTGAGGACGTGCCTGCGGCCCCGGGGCTGGCGGCGGGGCCTGGCTCACCACCGGGCTGAGGCGGGCCTTGAACACATAGTCGCTCACGCGGTCGCGCACGGCCTGCATCATCTCGGTGAACAGGCGTGCGCCCTCGCGCTTGAACTCGATGCGCGGGTCCTGCTGGCTCATGCTGCGGAAGCCGATGGTGTCGCGCACCTGGTCGACCCCGTGCAGGTGGCTCTTCCACGCGTCGTCGAGCACGTCCAGCAACAGCGTGCGTTCGAAGAAGACCAGTTCGGAGCGCAGGATGGACTCCACCTTGGAGCGGATGGCGTGCTCGCGGGCCTGGCCGGAGAGACGCTGCATGTTCTCCGGCAGGTCGATGCTGTAGCGCTGCCGCAGGTGCGCCTCCAGCGCGGCATCATCGCCGCACGCCAGCGCCTCGGCCACGGCCTTGTCGAAGCGGCCCTCGTCCAGCGACTTTGCCGACGCGGCGATGAGGTCGGTGCGAACGGTGGCGGGGGTCTTGGTCCGCATCGTCTCGCCGGTCCAGCCGATGCCGAAGCGCTGGTTGGCCCAGTTGGCCAGGTTCTCCATGGCCCCCTGCGGAGACTGCCGCACCAGCGACATCGTCATCTCCATCATGAAGTCCACCGGATACTCGATCTCGCGGGTGCGGTAGAGTTTCTCCGCCTGGTTCATGATGAGGGCTTCGACCCCCGCGAGGCCGCCCTCCTGCTGCGTCTTCATCACCTGGGTTGCGGAAAGATCGATCTCGAACTTGCTCTCGCACCACTTCACGAGCGACTCGGCCCCGTGCGACGGGCTCAGGTACGTGTCAATGCCGTCGAGGTTGGCGGCCTCGATCTGCGCTTCCCCGGCCTCGGAGAGCCTGTCCATCAGCCCGGAGCGGATGTCGGGCCGCATCGCATCGAGTTCGCTGTCGCTGATGACCACGCCGACGCGCTCCTTGGTCCAGGCGTTCAGGCCCGCCACGTCAAAGTCCACGTCCGGGGCATCGCCCTCGCTGGGCGGGAGATACTCGCCCAGCGTGAGGGCGATCATCGAACGCAACTCGTCCTTGGCCTCGGCCCGCACGCGCTCGGCCAGGTCGGCCCGGTCCAGCCCGCGCAGGCGCTTGGGCTCGATGGCAAACCCCGTCTGCGTGCGGGCGTACTCCGCCACGCCGCGCAGGCCGAAGGCCGGGTCGAGGTACTCCGCCGCGGCATCACGCACCGCGTCGCGCAGATACTCGAAGATGAGCCCGCGCAACTCGCGGCCCTCCAGCACGCGCTGGCGCAGGCCGTAAAACTTCTGCCGCTGGTGCTCCATCACCTCGTCGTACTCGAGGATGTTCTTGCGGACCTGGAAGTTGCGTTCCTCCCCCTTGCGCTGGGCCCGCTCCCCGCTCTTGGAGAGGATGGGGTGCTCGATCGCGTCGCCCTCCTTCATGCCCAGACGGCCCAGGATGCGCTTGGTGGTGTCGCCCGCGAACAACTGCATCAGGTCGTCTTCCAGGCAGATGAAGAAGCGGCTCGAACCCTTATCGCCCTGCCGCCCGGAGCGGCCCCGCAACTGGTTGTCGATGCGGCGGCTCTCGTGCCGCTCCGTGCCCACCACGTGCAGGCCGCCGATCTCCTCCAGCGTGGTGAACCAGCGCAGCCGGTGCAGCATGAACCGTCCGTGCTTGTCCAGTTCCTTGCGG
Organism: uncultured Phycisphaeraceae bacterium; assembly: GCA_964571915.1. GTDB lineage: Bacteria > Planctomycetota > Phycisphaerae > Phycisphaerales > UBA1924 > JAEUIX01. The sequence goes on along the minus strand of CAZNEU010000273.1, from coordinate 7,759 downwards.
AGGTCCTCGGCGTTCATCCGCTCGATCGCGCCGGGCGTGGCCCACGTGTGCTGGTTGGCCCAGTGCCGCAGGAGTTGCATCTCCAGGTCGGCAAACGCCAGCACCCCCGCCTTGTGCCTGGGCAGGTCCAGTTCGGCCGGGGCCATCTTGCGGTACACGCCCTCGCGCAGTTGCTCCTCCGTCGATTCGGTGGCCACGCTCGCGGGGCAGATGCTCCGCCGCTGCCAGTGGTCGAGCAGGGCCCGGCGGCTGACGGGGCCGAGTTTGATGTCGGTGCCGCGCCCGGCCATGTTGGTGGCGATCATCACCGCGCCCAGTTGCCCGGCGTTCTCCACGATGTGGGCCTCGCGCTCGTGCTGCTTGGCGTTGAGCACCTCGTGCCTGATGCCGTGCTTGCGCGTCAGCATCTGGCTGAGCATCTCGGAGTTCTCCACGCTGGTGGTGCCCACGAGCACGGGCCGGCCCACGTCGTGAAACGCCTTGATCTCGTCGGTGATGAACGACCACTTGTCCTTGGCCGTCAGAAACACCATGTCGTCAAAGTCTTTGCGGGCCACCTGTTTGTTGGTGGGAATGCTCACCACGTCAAGCCGGTAAATGTCGTGGAACTCCTGGGCCTCGGTGTCGGCCGTGCCCGTCATGCCCGCCAGACGCGGGTACATCTTGAAGAAGTTCTGGATCGTGATGGTGGCGACCGTCTGGTTCTCCTGCTTCACCGGCACGCCTTCTTTGGCCTCGCACGCCTGGTGCAGGCCGTCGGACCACTGCCGCCCCACCATGGGCCGGCCGGTGGAGACATCCACGATCACGATCGAGGGCTCCGTGCGCCCCGTGTTGGGGTTCTCCATCGGGGCCACGATGTAGTCGCGGTCGCGCTTGTACACCACGTGGGCACGCAGGGCCTGCTCCAGCAGGTGCGGCACGTCCATGTTCTGGCCCACATAAAAACTGCCGATCCCCGCCACACGCTGCGCCTCCGCCACGCCCTGGTGGGTGATGTAGCACGCCTTGCGCTCCAGTTGCGTCTCGTAATACTGCGTGTGCCGCGCCTTCTCCGCCACCAGCCGCGGCAACTCCGCCCGCGCCGCCGCCAGGGCCTTCTGCATCTGGGGCACCTTGTCCTTGTCTCGCGCCGTGCGGATGTCGCCCTCCAGGCCCTTGATCGTGATCTCGCACGACTCCACCTTGTCGTGGGCCTCCTGCCAGGGCTTCTGCTTGCCCACCAGGTGGCGGGCGAGTTGGTCCGCCACGTCGTAGCGCGGCTTCTCGTCGTGCGCGGGCCCGGAGATAATCAGCGGCGTGCGGGCCTCGTCGATCAGGATCGAGTCCACCTCGTCCACGATCGCGAACTGCCGCTTTCTCTGCACCTGCTGATCGGCGGACCGCTTCATGTTGTCGCGCAGGTAGTCAAAGCCGAACTCGCTGGTGGTGCCGTACACCACGTCGCACTTGTACATGCGCCGCTTCACGTCCTCGGGCTGCATGTGGTGCGGATGGATCGCCCCCACCGTCATCCCCAGCGCATGAAAATACGGGAACGTCCAGTCCCGGTCGCGCTGCACCAGGTAGTCGTTCACCGTCACCACGTGCACCTTCAGCCGCTCGATGCTCGCCAGGTAGCACGCCAGCGGGGCCACGATGGTCTTGCCCTCACCCGTCTTCATCTCGCTGATCTTGCCCTGGCAGAGCACCATGCCGCCGATGAGTTGCACGTCAAACGGCCGCGCCCGAAACGGCGGCCGGCTCTCCGGGTAGAGCGTGCGCACCTCCTCGTACAACTCCGGCGGAATCTCCACCTGCATCCACCCCGGCTGCGGGTCGTTGCACCCCAGAAACTCCCCCTCCGGCGCCGCGGGTTGGCACGCGGCCATCCGGGCGGCCACGGCCTCGTAGCGCTCCCGCCCCGCCGCGCTCAGCCGCGCCGCATCGAACGCCGCCGCGTGCGCCGGGTTGAAGATGTTGCGGATGCCCACCGAGCGGTCCATCGCCTCGCGGGCCGCCGCAAACGCGTCGATCATCACCACCTCGGGCTTCTCACCGGCATCCACACGCCCGCGGAACTCGGCGAGTTTGGCCCTGAGTTGCGTGTCGGTCAGTTGCCGCGTCTGGGCCTCGAGTCTGCCCATCGCGCCCACGCGCTGCAGATAGCGCTTCACGAAGCGCTCGTTGCGGCTGCCGATGATGAGGTTCAGGATCGGACCGATCAGGGGAATATCTTGTTTGGACATAACGTGCTCAATGGTCTCGTTCAGAAGCCCGACCGTCAGGGAGGGCCTTGCGGCCTGTTCAGATGCCCGACCGTCAGGGAGGGCCTTGCGGCCTGTTCAGATGCCCGACCGTGAGGACGGGCCGGGGGATTCAGAAGCCCGACCGTCAGGGAGGGCCTTGGGGTCGCGGGCAGACGGGAGGGCTCGGGAGTTTCACTGGCTCGGCGGCTGGAAGCGTTCTCCGCGGCCCGGCATCTCCCCTCGGAGACCACGGCCGCACTCAGCAGCACCACCCACCAGAGGGATCGCTCAGCCGGCGCAGGGCGGCGGCAGGGCGATCAGCGCGAGCACCATCGGGGCCCGATGGCCCGTCGCCAGCGCGGCTGCGCGATCATCCGTCCCGCCCACGGGGCATCGCGGGGAACCAGCAGTCTCGATCCACAGGCGGGGCCGTTCGCGCTGAACCCGCCGCTCGCTCCGGTATGTTGTGCGTTGCACCATCACCCGCATGGGCTGGCCCACGCACACCCGCGCGGCCAACTCACACGCGAGCCACATGCGGTCCAGAGCGCCCGCCTGCCCGGTTGCCGCTAGCACCACCAGGAGCACGAAGGACACGCCGCAGGCGGCGCGTGTTGGCTGTCGGGTTTGGCGGTTGTCGGGGTGCATAGGGCCTGCGGGAATCGCGCTTGTCGCGTAAGCCAAACTATAGGATCGGTTCGCCTGCGGGCATCGCTTGCTCGCGCGGCCGGCATCCGCCCCAACTGTTGGCCCCCGCGTGCCCGCCCGTCCGATACCTATTGGCCGCGCCCTCAGGTGCCCGGCGTGTGCGTTCCGCCGGTCCTCGTCCTCCCGCTGCCAGAGGCCACACATGATCGCAAACCGCATGGTCCTGCCCGCCACGCGTGGCTCCATCACCCACAAGTTCACCATCGACGGCCACGAGGGCTACCTCACCATCGGCTTTCATCCAGACGGCTTGCCCGGTGAACTCTTCATCAAAATGAGTAAAGACGGCTCCACCATTTCCGGCATGTGCCAGGCCTTCTGCCGCGCCTTCAGCCTCGCGATCCAGTACGGCCTGCCCCTCACCGAGGCCGTGGCCCGGTTCAGGGGCATGCGTTTCGAGCCATTGGGCTCCACCAGCAACCCGGACATTCCCGAGGCCCTCAGCATCGTGGATTACGTCGCCCGGTTCCTCGAACTCAATGTTCATGCCAGCCGGCCTCCCCTGTAGTGCCAGCGGGTATCCTCCGGTCATGGCCAAACTCCTCATCGTCAACGGCCGGGTGATGGACCCGGCCTCGGCCCGCGACGAGCACGCCGACGTGGCCATCGAGTTCGGCCGCGTCGCCGCTATCGGCCCGAAACTCTCCCGCCAGGGCGCCACACGCCTCATCGACGCCGAGGGTTGTCTCGTCGTGCCCGGTCTCATCGACCCCCACGTCCACCTGCGCGAGCCCGGCAACGAGCGCGCCGAGACCATCGCCACCGGCACCGCCGCCGCGGCGGCAGGGGGCTTCACCACCGTCTGCTGCATGCCCAACACCACGCCCGCGCTCGACAGCGACTCGATGATCGAACTCATCCACACACGCACCGCGAAAACCGGCCTCGGCCGCGTCTTCCCCGTGGGCGCCATCAGCAAGGGCCGGCGCGGCGAGGAACTCGCCGAAATCCAACTCATGGCCCGCGCCCAGGTGGCCGGCTTCTCCGATGACGGCGACTGTGTTGCCTCCGCGAGCCTCATGCAGCGGGCCTTGGCCGCGGTCAAGGTGGCCGGCGAGGGCCGGCTGGCCATCATGCAGCACTGCCAGGAGCCCACCCTCACCGCCGGGGCCGTCATGCACGCCGGCGATGTGGCCACGCGCCTGGGCCTCACCGGGTGGCCGCGCGTGGCGGAGGAAGTCATCATCGAGCGCGACGTGCGCCTCAACCGCGACATCGGTTGCCCCTACCACGTGCAGCACCTCTCCTCCGCCGGGTCGGTCGAGATCGTGCGGCGTGCCCGGCGCGAGGGCCAGCCCATCACCGCCGAGGCCTCTCCTCACCACCTGCTGCTCACGCACGAGGCCGTGCTCGGCGGCGGCCGCGGCCAGGGCCTGCACGGCTACGACACGAGCGTGAAGATGAACCCGCCCCTGCGCGAGCAGAGCGACATCAACGCCATCAAAGCCGGCATCGCCGACGGCACCATCACCATCCTCGCCACCGACCACGCGCCGCACTCGATGGGCGATAAAGAACTCGAGTTTGACGCCGCAGCCTTCGGCATCATCGGCCTCGAAACCGCCCTCGCCCTCTACATCGAAGCCCTCGTCTCCCCCGGCATCATCGGCTGGATGAAACTGGTCGAGATGATGACCCTCGCGCCCGCCCGCCTCTGCGGCCTCGAGCACGCCCTGGGCCTGGGGCACCTGCGCGTGGGCGGCCCGGCCGATGTGAGCGTGATCGACACCGGGCTCGACTGGACCATCGCCCAGAAGGACCTCGCCAGCCGCTCGCGTAACACGCCCTTTGTGGGCCGCAAGGTGCGCGGCCGTGCCACCGCCGCGGTGGTGGGGGGGGAAGTCCGTCTCGATCGTCGCCGCAACGAGGTGCCCACCGGCCAGCCGCAGATGAAACTCGCGGGCGTGGCCTACGCCGACCACTGAGCGGGCCCGGCGCGTGCAGACATGAACACACAGCACATTTTCACATGGCCACATCAAGGCACACGCAACGAAATGTGGTAATGTGAAAATGTGCTATGTGGCTCTGTCCCTGGGGGACTCCCCCCGCCCCTGCCGCCAGAACTGAATCGCGAGCACGGCGATCCCCACGATCAGGAACGCATCCGCCACGTTGCTCACCCACGGCCACACCTGCCCGCCCGAGCCGAAGGGCTGCCACCCGAAGGGGAAACGCACGCCCGGCAAAGGGTGGATGAAGTCGCGCACGCACGCGTACACCCAGCGGTCGTAGAAGTTCCCCAGCCCCCCCCCCACCAGCAGCCCGATCGCCCCGTGCGCCGCCCACTCGCGCGCGTGCGTCCAGCGCGCAAACATGAACACCGCAAAGCCCACCGTCGCCAGCGTGAACACCATGAAGAACATCCGCCGGCCCGCGCCCATCCCGAAGACCGCGCCGGGGTTCAGCACCAGCGTGAACTCCAGCATCCGCGGCACCACCACCAGCGGCGGGTGGTCGGGCACCAGCCGACCGATCAGCCGCGGGTCCGATGCCGAAATCGCCAGCACCGCGGCACGGTCGATCTGAACCGGCACCCCGGCCACGCGCTCGAACGCCGCGTGCTTCGTCCACAGGTCCACGGCCAGGGCCGCCGCGGCAACCGCCAGCAGCACCACCCACGCCCGGCGGCTTCTCCACGCGGGCTCTGGACGCAACGGAGTTGGGGTTGTGCTCATGAGGCCGGTCGTCGGGTGAAGGATGTGCCGCCGCTCACGCCTTGGGGGCAAGGGGCAGATACTGCCTGCGCTCACGCTCGCGGGCCCCCTCGATCGAGAACCGCGTCCACGGGAGTTCCTCCAGCCGGTCTTTGCTGATGGGCTTGTGCGTGATCTCGCACACCCCGTACGAACCCTTGTCAATCCGCATCACCGCTTCGTCAATCTCGCGGATCAGGTTGCGGTCCACCTGCGCAATGTCCAGCGACAGCCCCTGATCGAAGTTGTCCGAACCCTGCTCGGCCATGTGCTGAGGCGTGTGGCTCAGGGCCCCGCCGCTGGCATCCTTCAGGGCCTGCCCTTCAAGGTGAGACACATCGCCCACCAGTTCCGCCCGCTTGCGCAGCAGCACCTGCTTGTAGTAGTCCAGATCGCGCTTGCCCAGGTGGGTCCTGAGCGTGTGGTTGGGGCCGTGCCCGTGGTTGAGCGACGTCCGGGCCGGTGCCTTGGGTCCGCTGGCGATCAGGGGCTTCCACTTCTGGCCCGGCTTCAGCAGCGGCTGCCCGAGGTTGGGCATCACCAGAATCTTCTTGGGCTTGGGCGGCTTGCGCATCGGCTTCTGCGAGACGATGGTGATGCCCTTGGGCTTCATCTTCTGCCCCAGCAGCCCCACGCCGCCCGACGCGGGCACCGCGCCGGGCGCGATGCTCTTGACACCCTTTGATGAGGCCCCGGGTTTGGAAGCACCCGCCCTGGTAGACACAGGTGGCTTGGGCGCGGCTGTCTTGGTCGTGGGCAAGGGTTTCTTCGCTTTGGCCTTCGCGGGAGAAGGCTTGGCCGAGCCCTTCGTGGCTGGCTTTGCGGGCGGCTTCTTGGTCTTGGTGCCTTTGGCCACGGTGCGTCCTGAAAAGTCCCCGAACGAGGGGGGGAGAGCGTAGGCACGGGGCGTTCTGGAATCGACCTGCACGGCCGCCAGTCTCAGCCCGCGTCGCTCGCCTCGACGAACTTGCCCATCTTGCGGAACCGCTGATACCGCCGCGCAACCAACTCGTCCAACGGCAGCGCTGCCAGTTCAACGAGGGTGGTCGAAACCCACTGGGCCAGAGCCTGCGCGGCACCCGCCGGGTCGCGGTGGGCCCCGCCCACGGGTTCGGGCACCACGGCATCGATGATGCCCAGTTCCATGTTGTCGGCGGAGGTGAGTTTCAGCGCGCTCGCGGCCGCGTTGTTGGTCCGCTCGTTGGCCTCCTTCCACAGAATGGCCGCGCACCCCTCGGGGCTGATCACCGAGTACCACGCGTGCTCCATCATCGCCACGCGGTCTGCCACGGCAATGCCCAGGGCGCCGCCAGACCCGCCCTCGCCGATCACCACGCTCACGATCGGCGTGCGCAGGCGCGACATCTCGCGCAGGTTCACCGCGATGGCCTCGGCCTGCCCGCGGGCCTCCGCCCCCAGGCCCGGGTACGCACCCGGTGTGTCCACCAGTGCCACGATCGGCAGCCCGAACTTCTCCGCCAGTTTCATCTTGGCCAGGGCCTTGCGATACCCCTCCGGGTGCGCGCACCCGAAGTGGCACGCCAGTTTCTCCGCCGTGGTCTTGCCCTTCTGGTGCCCCACCAGCAGCACCCGGTGCGGGCCGATGCGGGCAAAGCCCGCCACCATCGCCGGGTCGTCGCCGAAGCGGCGGTCGCCGCAGAGTTCGCAGAAGTCGCGCGTCATCAGTTGGATGTAGTCCCGCGTCTGGGGCCGGCCGGGGTGCCGCGCCACACGCACCGTCTCCCACGCCGACAGCCCCGTGTACACCTCGCGCAGTTTCGTCAGCCGCAGACGCTTCAGTTCCTCCACCTCCGCGTCCGGTTCACGCTCGCCCTCCCGCGCGGCGGGCGCGCCCAGCGCCCTCTCCAGCAGGTCGATCCGCTTCTCGACCTCCTGCACCGGGGCCTCGAACTCGAGTTTATAAAACTGCGACATCCCGCGATTGTACGACCCGCTCCCGGCCTGCGCCCCGCACGCAGGGCCTATCCGCGCGGGTGGTAGCGCCCGTGCATCTCCTTCAGCCGCGACCGGTCCACGTGCGTGTAAATCTGCGTCGTCGCGATGTCGGCGTGCCCCAGCAGTTCCTGCACCACACGCAGGTCCGCACCCCCCGCCAGCAGGTGCGTG
>CAZNEU010000272.1:0-1602 GCA_964571915.1 uncultured Phycisphaeraceae bacterium | reverse complement strand
TGGCCGCGCTCTATGGGCTCAAGGTCACTATGCGCAGGCCGAGCCGCTTTCCAATCGCTCTCTGGCAATCAGAGAGAAAGCCCTTGGTCCGGACCACCCATGCGTGGCCGCCAGCCTCAACAATTTGGCCTTGATTTACGCGGCGCAAGCCCAGTACGCGCAGGCCGAGCCGCTCTACAAGCGATCGCTGGCAATCGAAGCGAAAGCCCTCGGCCCTGACCACCCGTCCGTGGCCGCCAGCCTGAACAACCTTGCTCAGCTTTACATGGCGCAAGCCCAGTACGCACAGGCCGAGCCACTGCACAAGCGGTCGCTGGCGATCACGGAAAAGGCTCTCGGCCCGGACCACCCGTCCGTGGCCGCGTGCCTGAACAGCCTTGCTCAGCTTTACATGGCGCAGGGCCAGCACGCACAGGCGGAGCCACTGCACAGGCGGGCGCTGGCGATCTTCGAGAAGGCCCTCGGCCCGGACCACCCTGACGTGGCCCGGGGACTGAACAACTTGGCCGAGTCCTATCGCCGGCGGGGCGCGAGCGGCTTGGTCGAGCCCCTCTACATGCGGTCGCTGGCGATCAGCGTGAAGGCCCTGAGCCCGGACCATATCGACGTGGCCGCCTGCCTGAACAACTTGGCCGCGCTTCACCACGATCAGGGCCAGTATGGGAAGGCCGAGCCGCTCTACAACCGGCACTGGCGATCTTGGAGAAGGCCCTCGGGCGGGACCACCCCAGCGTGGCCGCGGTCTTGGAACACCTTGCCCATCTCTACCGCGAGACCGGTCGCGCCAAAGAGGCCGAGCCGCTCGAAGAGCGGGCCAAGCGCATCCGCGCTATCAAGCGTTGAGCGCGGTCCGTGGCTCGCACGCCCCGGAGGGGCGTTGCGATGTAGCCGCGGGTGGAGCAAGGCCGCTGCAAGCGGCCGCGCGAAACCCGTGGAAGGGATGCACCCCGGCAGTTGGCACAACACGCTCGCCCGTCCGTGCCACATGCTGCCGCCGCCCTGCGCGGCTGCCTGTCGCGTCGCGTGCGGCCCGCGTCCTTCACGCTCTATACTCTCGTAGCGTGTCCGCCAACCCGCTCCATTCTGCGCTCTCCAACCCCCTGCTCGCCCGGTTCTGCGTCAGGAACCGCGTGGCCACGCTGCGTGTGTTCGGCTCGGCCGTGAACGGCAACTTCACGCCCGAGAGCGATGTGGATGTCGTTCTGGAGTTTCAGCCCGGCGTGGACCCGGACCTGTTCGAGTTGGGCGGCATGCAGCAGGAACTCACGGCGATTTTCGGGCGGCTGGTCGATCTCAAGACGCCGGACATGTTCTCGCCCGCGAACCTGCGGCGCGTGATGGGCCAATCGCGGATCGCTTATGCCGCGTGAGGCCACGATGCGTTCATTTGAACTCTGAACTGCGCACTTTCGTCCTTCCCGCCCCCAACGAAAAACCCCCGGCTCGCGCCGGGGGCTCATTGGTCTTTACCTTGTCTTTCCGGCTCGCGGCCAACGGCTCGCGGCCCGCCGCTCAACTCGCCGCCATCTTCGCCGCCTTCTTGCGGGCATCGTCCAGCGTGCCCACGTACATGAACGCGGACTCGGGCAGGTCGTCGCCCTC
>CAZNEU010000271.1:0-3150 GCA_964571915.1 uncultured Phycisphaeraceae bacterium | reverse complement strand
CCGACCGTGGGGATGGCCGCGACCAGCAGGGGCAGGTCGATATCCAGCGCGGCATCGCGGAACGCGCGGATGTGCCAGGGCCGCTCCAGCAGCACGTTGTTGGTGGGCGAGGTCGCGTGCAGGCCGTGGGGCATCCAGCCGCGAGCGGCAAGGGCGGGCACATCCGCGTGGGGCACGCACGCGGCGACAAGGTGGCCGCTGGAAGCCTCGACAATGCACTCGCCGGGCCTGAGCGCGAGCGCGGCAGCCAGGGGCAGGACGCAGCGGCCGTTGATCGCCAGGACCGCGCCGTTGCCGCCCGCATCACGAGGCGGCTGGTTCACACTCACGCCCGGGTGGCTCTCGGCCACCAGCGCCGCGAGCGGCGCGGGCACGAAGAGGCCGGCGGCATCCACACCACTGTGGAGCGTCCAGCGGTCGATGGTCGTGAGGGCGCCGGTGCGGATGTCGAAGGCGGCGCGCAGGTCGGTGAGCGGCGAGAGCAGGCCGCGCCCGTCATCGAAGAAGATCGCCTGGGTCATGGCAACGAGTGTACGAAGACGCGCGGGCTAGCGCGAGGAGCGGCGGCCGGTGGCATCGGGCAGGCCGAGGATGCCGATGAGTTTGCGCAGGAGGAAGGCGAGCACGAACGCGGTGATGGCGCTGTAGAGCACCGAGCCGCAGCGGGCGACGAACTGCTCGCCGGGGGACCACACGAGCGTGCGTGAGACCACGTTCTTGATGGTGATGAGCGAAACGACGACCACCACGCTGAGGCACCCGCCCAGGATGGTCATGAAGACCAGCGAGAGGGGGTTCTTGCGGATGAGGAAGCCGCGCAGGAGGAGCGTGAGGTAGACCGCCGCGGCGTAGCCGAGTGCGTGGGGGCCGAGCACAAGGGCGGTGCCGCCAGCGCCCCCACCGGCGGTTGCATCCGCCAGCGGAACACGTGCGAGGAGGTCGATGGTGCAGCCCAGCAACAGCCCGGACCAGAGGGCCACGGTGGGCGAAGCGTGCAGGGCGATGAAGATCACCAGCGGCAGCACCAGCAGGGGCCGCACGCCGCTGGTGCCCAAGGCGAGCACCTCGCCCAAGGCAAGTTCGGCGCCCACCAGTGCGTAACTCAGGATGGCGAAGGCCAGCCAGTTCATGGGCGGGCCTCCCCGGCGGCGGGGCCGGGCCCATCGCTCGCGGGCGAACGGATGATGACACTGGCAAGGTCGCGCAGTTCGAAGACGGGCTTGACGACGATGATGGGACGGCCGTTGGCCGCGGGCTCGACGCGCTCGACGACACCGACGATCAACATGCGCGCGGGTGCCGGCCAGCGCGCCCCTTCGAGACGCACCACCATGCCGGGCTTCACCTCCGGGCGCGGCAGGTCCTGGCGTGGGGGCGGCACTTCCACCGGGCCGCGCAGCGTGCCCTCGCCGGTGGGGTCGAGCAGGCAGCGAAGGGCCGTGTCGAGCGGGCCGGGGGCACCGGCAACCGATCCTGGCGCTTCACCGAGCATGACGAGCACGTCGAGTTTGCCCGCGGCCCGGTCGGTCGTGGGCAGCACGCGGGAGATCTGCGGCTCCACATCGACCACGCGCCCGACGAGGTGGATGCCGTCAAACACCGCCACCGACTCTCGGCTCACGCGGCTGGCCGCGCCGGCCTTGACTTTGAGGAGCGTGGTGGAGGCGTCGGCGTGCAGGCCGATCACATCGGCCTGCACCTGGTGGATGCGCACGCCGGGGGCGACGGCCAGGCCGCCCTGCAGGCTGGTGATGAGGCCCGTAAGCCGGCGGTTCTCGTCGAGCGCCTGAAGGTAGAGTTGCTCGAAACGCTGGGTTTCGCGGCGCAGTTCGGCCGCGAGCGGGTCGGCATCGGCCAGCCCGCCCCCGCGCACCTGCGAGCGCACGGAACGGATGCCCGCGGCGATGGGCCACTGGGCCGGTGCCACGATCACATCCAGCACGCCGCCGACAGGGTTGAGCCAGCCCGTCCAGCGTGTGGGGAGCACCGCGAGGATGGCGAGGAGGCTCACGGCCAAGGGCAAGACCGGGCGGCGCGGGCGGGCGTAACTGGGGGGGGTGCGGATCATCGGCCTGGCGCGGCCCGCCGATGTGCGGACGGGCGGGGGGACGAGGAGGCGTGGACGCGGGCGGACCTACGAATCGATCTCGTTCTCGAGCGATTGCTTGAGCAGTTCGATGTTCTCGAGGGCGATGGCCGTGCCGCGGGCCACGCAGGTGAGCGGATCGTCGGCGATTTTAACGCTGAGGCCGGTGGAGTTCTGGATGACGGTGGAGATGCCGCGCAGAAGGGCCCCGCCGCCGGCGATGGTGATGCCGTTCTCGACCAGGTCCGCCGCGAGTTCGGGCTCGGCCCGTTCGAGCGTGCGCGTGCAGGCGTCAACGATGGCCGCGATGGGCTCCTGCAGGGCCTCGCGGATTTCTTCGGTGGTGACGACGGTTTTGCGCGGCAGGCCGCTGATCATGTCGCGCCCGCGGACCTCCATGCTGCTTTCGGGCACGCCCGCGGTGGGGGCCGCGGAGCCGATCTCGATCTTGATGCGCTCGGCGGTCTGCTCGCCTATGAGCAGGTTGTACGTCTTCTTCATGTGGTTGATGATCGCCTCGTCGAGATCATCACCGGCGACGCGGAGGCTCTCGCAGACCGCGATGTCGCCCAGCGACAGGATCGCGACCTCGGTGGTGCCGCCGCCGATATCGACGATCATGCTGGCGGTGGCCTCGGTCACGGGCAGGCCCGCGCCCACCGCGGCGGCCCAGGGCTCCTCAACCAGATACACCTTGTGCGCGCCCGCACGGAGCGCCGAATCGAACACCGCCCGCTTCTCCACCTCGGTGATGCCGCTGGGCACGGCGATGACCACGCGCGGCCCCACCCACCGGCGGTTGCCGTTGACCTTCTGGATGAAGTACCGCAGCATCGCCTCGGTGATGTCGAAGTCGCTGATGACGCCGTCCTTCAGCGGACGGATGGCGGTGATCTGGCCGGGGGTTTTGCCGAGCATCTCCTTGGCGACCCAGCCCACGGCCTGCCCGTTGTAGAGCACCTGGTTGGTGCCCTTGCGCACGGCGACCACGCTCGGCTCGTTGAGAACGATGCCCTGCCCGCGCACGGCCACGAGGGTGTTGCAGGTGCCCAGATCGATGCCCA
>CAZNEU010000270.1:0-5831 GCA_964571915.1 uncultured Phycisphaeraceae bacterium | reverse complement strand
CTGGGGACGGATGCGCTGCGGCAAACGCTGGCGGAGGAGGCCGCGGAGGAACTGGGCATCACGCTGGACACGAGCGGTGCGATGCCGGTGGCGGTGGTGGAGGATGCGGTGGCCCGGAGCGTGGATGTGATTGTGCGGGTGGAGTGGCCGGGGGTGGTTGAGCCGCGGGCGAGGGTGGGGGGTGGGGCGGGGGAGGACTGGGAATACAGCGAGCGGGCGTGGTTGGCTCGCGCGGATGCGCGGGCGTTTGATGCACGCGCGGCGGGCGAGATCGTGGGGCCGATGCGTGTGGTGCTGAGGTGGATGGGGTGGACAGAGGCGTGAGGCTCCGGGCATCAGGCATCAGGCGGTGTGCATATCGCCTCGAGCAACGCGGCGAGATCATCGGCAAGGCCGCTGAGGTTGGTGCCGGGGATCGCGGCGAGCGGATCGGTGAGGATGCCGACACGGCGGTTGGTGATGGCAGGGATGGGGTGTTTGGCGAGGGGGCCGAGTGTGGCCGCGAAGTCGCCGGGTGGAACGATGTGCCAGTGGGGGCCGGGGGCTGGGGGCGAGCCTGCCGCGTTGCCCGGGCGGACCAGCACGATGCAGTCTGGCGCGAGGCGCAGAACATCCTCCACGTCCAGTTGCATGAAGGGTGAGCCGGTGGTGATGGCGGGCGTGCCGCCGATGCGTTCGAGCAACTGGTGATGGAAGGAGCCGGGCCCGATGGCGGTGGGGGGGTTGGTGCCGTAGAGGAGCAGGACGCGGCCGGCGGGCGCCAGCGACAGGGTGCGCGGCGCCCACGCGGCTTTCATGCGTGCGGCCCAGGGCGTGTCGGCCCACGCGGTGGTGGGGGTGGTCAGTGTGTGCAGAAATTCAGCCGCGCGTTCGATATCAGCGAGCGTGAGGAGGGGCAGGTCGTGCACGGCCCAGCCGCGGTCGCGGGCGAGTTGCAGGAGGCGTGGGGGCAGGCTTCGCTCAGCGCCGCCACCCCACTGGACGAGCACGTGCGTGGGATTCACGCGAAGAAGCGTTTCGTAGTCGAAGCCCTGCTGGTCTCCGGCCACGGGAAGGGCCTGGTTGCTCCACGCATCAAAGCCGTGGCGAGCGACGATGGAGTGGGCGTGGCCGAGGTCGCGCAGGATGACGGCGACGGCGGGCGAGAGCGCGGCGATGCGGAGGGTGGTCGGGGTCGAGGCGGGCGCGCTGGGAAGGGGCGGTGCCCGATCACACGCAAGAAGGGTGAACGCCAGGAAGGCACCAAGGCACCAAGGCACGAAGGCACGAGAGACGGTGCGAAGGATCACGATCTGGCCCCCAGTCTCGCCGCGATGAGTTCGCTGAGGCGTGCCAGCGAGTGCTCGCTGTGCAGCATGAAGGGCCAGGTGCGGTCGGCGGCGAGGCGCTCGGTGGCGGCACGCGCGGCGAGCGTGTCGGCCCGGGCCGCGAGGTCGGCCAGGCGGGTGGTGTGGGCGGCGCGAACATCAGCGAGCAGGGCGTGCATGCGTGCGAAGAGCGCGGCACGCACGCGGCGGAGCGGTGTGCGCGCGATGCGTGTGGCGAGGGCGCGCTTCTCCTGCTCCGCGCCCCACTGAGCCAGGGCCACGGGCGAGTGGCGGGCGTGGTGGGCAGCCCAGCGGGCACGGGCGATATCGGCGGGCGCGGTGGGCGGGTGATCGAGCAGCGGCAGAAGGAGCGTGGCGGTGGCGACGGCGGTGGGTGCGAGCGATTCACCAAGCCAGGCGGCGAACCAGAGTTCGGTGGCGTGGTCGTAGCCACCCCCCCCCAGGCCGTGGACGAAGAGGTCGCACGCGGCGAGACGCAGGAGGCCGGTGAGCAGGAGCGCGCGGGGGGCGAGTGAACGAACATCGCAGGTGTTGAGGTCGGTCGACCAGGCGCGGCGGCGATGGCCGGAGGCATCGATGTGCCAGAGGGGGAGTTCCAGGCGATCACGGGCGGTGTCGGCGGCGAGGGGGGCGATGCCGGTGCGCGGGGTGGCGGCGAGCGCGGCGTTGTAAGCGGTGTGGCAGGCGGCGGGGTTGGCGGACATGCGTTGGACCAACTCGCCCAAGAGCGTGGTGCGGGCGAGGCGTGAGGCGAAGAGGAGCGTGGGGAGTTGGGCGCGGGTGAAGGGCGCGGCAAGGTCGGCCGCGGCACGGGCGACCTGCTCGGCGGCGGATGCGCAGGCGCGGTGGCGGAGGAGTGCATCGCGTGTGCGCTGGAGCGCGGGGGTGATCGCATTGCAGGCGGCGGCGGAGAGCGAGGCGGGGAGGGGTTCGGGGTCGAAGGCGGGCACGGCCAACGCGGTGATCTCTGGCGCCGTCATGGCCGCGGGCACAATGCGGTAGCGGCCTTCGCCCAGGGCACCGGTCGCGTCGCGTGTGGGGAAGCGGAGGTCGAGGAAGTCGGCCTCTTCTTGATCGACGACGACCCAGGCGGGGTGGGCGTGGTGTGCCGCGGCGGCGTGGAGTGTGGCGAAGTGCTTGGCGAGGATGCCCGCGTGCCAGAACCGGGCCTGATGGCCGGACATGACGATCGGCACCTCGGTGGGCAGGCCGAGTTGCCGGCGGAAGAGGTGTGCGGCGGGGTTGGTGGCGGCGCGGTTGACGGAGAGGGCCGCGCCCCAGGCACGCGGCTCGGGGCGGATGTGGACCTCGGGCTCGGGCGCGACGGGTTTCATGTGTGGCGGCACAGCATGAAGAACCCTAGCGGGCCGGCACGGCACAGGCTCAGCGTTCGCCGCAGGCGTTGGCGTGTACGCCCGCGATGGCCTCTTGGGGGAGGAGCGATTGCTGGCGGCGCAGTTCGCAGTGCAGCACCTGGCGGTAATGGGCGAGGCGGTGCGCGGCATCATCGAGCAGGCCGCCGAAGTTGCGGGTGAGGTCTTTGTAGATGAGTTTGACGGGGATCTCGGTGATGCGGAAGCCCTGGGCCACGGCCTGCACCCAGAGTTGCATGGGGAAGGCGTAGCCGTCTTCGCTCAGGCAGAGGCGACGGAGGGCGCTGACGCGGTGGGCCTTGAAGCCGCAGAAGGCGTCGGTGAGGGAGAGGTCGAGGCGATCGTTGAGTTCGCGCGTGATCTCTTCGTTGATGGCGCGGCGCTCGGGGGGCGGGGCCGTGTCGGCGTCCATCGTGCATTTGTAGCGCGAGCCGCTGACCAGGTCCCAGCGGTTCTGGGCCGCGGCCTCGAGAAACTCGGGGATGCGGGCGGGCTCGTGCTGCTCGTCGCAATCCATGGTCACGACCCAGTCGAAGCCGTGGCAGGCGGCGTAGGTGAAGGCATCGCGCAGGGAGCGGCCGTAGCCGCGGTTGGCAGAGTGCCGGATGACCTCCACAGGGAAGCGGGGGAGGAGGACGGGGGTTTTGTCGGTGGAGCCGTCGTCCACCACGAGCACGTGGTCGGCGTATTCGAGGACGTGGGCGAGGACGCGGGCGATGTATTTCTCTTCGTTGTAGACGGGGATGGCGACGAGTGTGCGCATAGCGGCGATCTCCCTCTCTGGTCGGTCGGCTGGTAGTACGGCGGCGGCCGGGCGGCGGTTCGGCCTCGGGGGTGTCAGAAAACGCTCATCACGATCTTGATGCCCTCGCCCGTCTGCATGAGGCGGAAGCCCTTGGCGAAGTCGGCCAGGGGGAGTTCGTGGGTGATGATGTCGTCAAGTTGCAGGCGGCCCGAGAGCAGCAGGCTCTCCATCTGGTACCACGTCTGGAACATCTTGCGGCCGTTGATGCCCAGGACGGTGGCGGCCTTGAAGACGATGTGGTTGGTGAGGTCGAAGGTGAAGGGGGTGCTGGGGATGCCCAGGAGCGCGGCGGTGCCGCCCATGCGCAGGGCGGTGAAGCCGTCGTTGATGGCGGAGGGGTGTCCGGACATTTCGAGGAGCACGTCGGGCCCGTCGCCGCGCGTGGCCTTGCGGAGGTCCTTGATCCAGTCGGGCGTTGCGTGGCTGGCGGGATGATGTGCGGAGCCGCCTGTGCCCCCCCCACCGCGCGGCTCGCGGGGCGGTGGGGGAACGTAGGAGTTGTACGCTTCAACGGCACCGAGTTTTTTGGCGATGGCGAGGCGCTTGGCGTCAACATCGGTCACGAAGATGCGGCTGGCGCCCGCGGCCTTGGCGACGGTTACCGCCATGAGGCCGATGATGCCCACGCCGGTGATAAGCACGGTCTTGGCGCTCACGTCCGCGCTCATCACGGTGTGAACGGCGTTGCCGAGCGGGTCGAGGATGGCGGCGATTTTGTCGGGAATGTCGGCGTGGACAGGCCAGACATTCTCTTCGGGGATGCAGACGTACTCGGCGAAGCAGCCGTCGCGGTCCACGCCGAGGATGACCATGTCGGCCGCGATGTGGGCGTTGCCGGTGCGGGCGTTGTAGCCGGTGCCGGGGGAGATGTGGCCCTCGGCGGAAACGCGCAGGCCGGGCTGGTAGCGCGTAACGGCGGAGCCGACCTTGACGATGTGGCCGACGAACTCGTGGCCGGTGATGATGCCGACGGGGATACGGGACGCGGCCCAGGCGTCCCACTCCCAGATGTGGCGGTCGGTGCCGCAGATGCCGACTTTCTTGACCTTGATGAGGACATCGCGCGGGCCGGGCTGCGGGACCGGGCGCTGAGCGAGTTGCAGTTCGGTGCCGGCGTGATGCTTGATGAGGGAGCGCATGGTGGCGGTGGCGGGCGCGGCGGCGGGGTCGATGGTGGATGCGGCGCGCGCGGGCGAAGTGGTCATGGGCAATGGTAGAAACGCCGTCTCGGAGCCGGAAGGTGCTGGGGTTACCGGTCCTTACCGCAGGCGAGCGAAAAAGGCCCTGAGCAGCGCGCCCGATTCGTCGGCCAGTACTCCGGAAACGGGCAAAAGGCGGTGGTTGAGGCGAACGTCTTCGGTGAGGCGCATGAGGGAGCCGCACGCGCCGGCCTTGGGGTCGCTCGCACCGAAGACGAGGCGACCGAGACGGGCGTTCACGATTGCGCCAGCGCACATGGGGCAGGGTTCGAGCGTAACGATGAGCGTGCAGTCCGTGAGCCGCCAATCACCAAGCGCTAGCGCGGCAGAGCGGATGGCGATGAGTTCGGCGTGGGCGAGCAGATCGTGGTCGGTCTCGCGGCGGTTGGCGCCTTCGCCGAGGATGTGGCCGGTGGCGGTTTCGTAGACCACGGCGCCGACGGGCACTTCGCCCGCGGCCGCGGCGGCGCGGGCGAGATCGAGGGCGCGGCGCATGATGGTGATGTCGAGGGGTGAGGGGGCGGCACACGATGGTGGGGCGGGTTCAGACATGGGCGAGCCACCAGAGCACCGGCGGGGACCGCCGGACCACCCAAGGCCGCGGCGGTCTACGGCCCGTCGGCCGGGCCGCCGGCGGGCGCGAGCACCTTGGCGGGCAGGACGCGAAGAAGGATGATGCTGAGTTCGTAGAGCAGGTAGAGGGGTGCGGAGAGCAGGAGGAGCGAAACAGGGTCGCTGGTGGGCGAGATGCCCGCGCCCACCACCACCGCGCCGAGAAGAGCGTACTTGCGGTACTTTGAGAGCATCGCGGGCGTAACCAGGCCCGCCCAGCCCAGCAGCAACACCACGACGGGCAACTGGAACGTAACGACGAACGCCAGCGTGAGTTGCAAGAACAGGTCGAGGAACTCGGAGACCTTGAGTTGGTTGACGATGAGCGTGTGCTTGGAGAGGGGTGTGCCACGGATGTCGGCGAGCACGGGGGCCGCGGGCGTGGCGCCGCCCCGGCCGTCGGTCGCCGCGGCGACGCACACACGCAGTTCGTTCAGGTCGCGGTTGATCCACATCTGACCGGGCTGCGGATCGGGCGGGTCGGCGGCGAGGACGGGGACGGCGGGGAGCGTGA
>CAZNEU010000269.1:0-12516 GCA_964571915.1 uncultured Phycisphaeraceae bacterium | reverse complement strand
TGCTCACCAGCGTAAACCGCTCCGCCGCGCCTTCCGCGCTGTTGTGGTCCGGGTGCAGTTCCTGCGCCAGCCGGTGATACGCCCGCCGCACCTCTTCACCGCTCGCTCCCTTCGCCACGCCCAGCACTGCGTACAGGTCTTCAATCTCCACACGCGCCCCCGCCCCCGGGCCGGCGCCCGCTCCGGCCGCGCCCTCACCGTCGTGTACGCCCGCGACGGGCGGAAAGCAGCCGAACTCGCACAAGTGCCGAAGAACATGCGCCTGCGCACCGCTCACCCCCACAAACCGCAGGCCCATCTCCCACCCCCCGGAGACCCGCCCGGCCCACACCACCACCGCGTTCACCGACAGCACCGTGGTCCCCGCCTGTATCCGCAGCGGCACGCCCTGCCCCTTCACCAGCGTGGGCGCGCCCGCGCACCTCACGCGGCAGCCCGTGGCCGACACATCCACGATCTCCCCCAGTGTGCTGCGCGTGTCCTCAATGCGATAACGCCTGGCCACGCGCGGCATCTTCGCTCGCCCGAAAATGCACAGGCCGGTGAGTTGTTCGAGCAAGCCCATGAGCAAGGGGTCGGCCCGCGCCGGGCCACGCTTGACCGAGCGTACCGCCCACGGGGCCGATAAGCACGAACCGCGCGTGCGGACCCGGCCTCGGGCGAACGCTCAGCCCGTCCCCGCGGCCCCCGTGCCCCGCAACCTCAGGAGAGCGGCTTGACGAGAATCTCAACGGCCTCACGCCGCGCCTCGCGCCCGTCGATCATCAGCACCGCGCTCACCGTGTACGTGCCGGGCTGGTCGAACTTCACACGCGCAATACGGCCGTTCTGCTCGGTGGTGAGCTTGCCGGCCGTGCTCGACCACGTCAACTTCGAGTCGCGCCCGTACGTGTCCTCACTCCGGGCCGTGATCGTCACGATCTCGCCCACCATCAGCGTCCGCGTGCTGGCCTCGAGCGTGAGGTTCACGCGGCTCACCGCGGGGTCGTTCGAGGATGAGCGCGTGTTGCGGTTGCACGCACCGACAGCGCCGAGTGCAAGAATCGAGGCGACAACGCAGGTGGTCCGGAGGGTTCGCATGAGCGGTTCCTTATGGTAAGAGGCCGTCCGACGGCCCGGGTTTCGCACGCCGGCGTGTGGCCGCGCCACCACGCCGATTCTTCACTTGTTCTCGGCGGCGCTGTCCTCGATGTCGCCGCCCAGGTTCTTCACGTCCTTGCCGAAGCCCTCCGTCGTGCTGCACGCGGCCAGCGCGGCGGCACCAGCCAACAGCACCACCAGCGCCACAAGGCGGGGCCACGTTGTGCGGGCGGTGGAATCATCGTTCACGTGGGTGGACATCGGACTGCACTCCGTTGAAAAAACCTCTTCGCCGCCCCGCGCGACACGTCGCGCCTGGCAGCCACAGAATCATCCCGGCGCGGCACCGGCAGACCATGCAGGAAACTTCCCCGATCACCACACCCCGCCCGATTGGAGGCGAAGGGCTTCCGCCCCATCGTCTCCCGAGAAAAGAGAGCCATTCAGCACCCCCCCCGCTCGCGCACCACGGGCCGCGTCGTGCCGGGGTTGAAGCGGATGCGGGGGCTTTCGCCGACCACGTCCGCGTTCCTTCCACTTCCCGCGTTGCTTGCGAGGCTGTGGCTTACGGCTGGGACCACGTCGGGGCGTTGTTCTCATCCAGCAGCACCACCCGCGCGTCCTTGCAATCGATCGACTTGGCGATCCAGTACTGACGGCCGTCGATGGTCGTGCGATACGCCTCCACCTTCACCGAGTCGCCCGCCTGATAGGCGGTCTTCTGGTTGTTCGTTGAGCCGCTCGGCCCCACCAGCACCTGCTGCTCGCCGCCGCCGTCGCCCGCCAGACGAATGTTCAAGGCCCGGGCCGACTGCACCCCGTTCTGGAACGCCACATCCGTGCACTCGATCACCCGGCCCTCGATCGTCCGGAACGAGTCGCGCTCAATGGCGCCGATGATCGACCCGCGGGCCGACCACGCGTTGCCCGAATCGGTCCCCACGGCCGAAACCGGCTCGCACGCCTCAAAGCGCGGCATCGGCACGTTGAAGGCCTTGTACACCCGGTCGGCGTGCGTGCCGCGGTTGAGCGTGCCCAGATCAGCCGGCGTCTCGGGGCTCGCCAGCACCATGTCCTTGGAGGCATCCAGCCGCACGGTCCCATCCAGGGCCACCGTCGCCACCGACCACGGGATCAGCCGCTTGGTGTCGCCCATGCCCAGAAAGTTCTGATTCGGGTCGATGGACAGGAACCCGATCTCCCCGGAGTTCCGCTCGAGGATCACGTCCTGAACCTTGCCGCACTGGTTGCCGCGACAATCCACCCTCATGCCGGCCAGGTCGCTCACCAGCAGGTAGCGCGAGTACGGCGTGTTGTAGGTGCGCCCGCCCTCCCGACCCGGCTCGCCAACCTGATACGCCCACGCCGGCTGCCCGTTGCTGTCGCGCAGGTGCAGTTCACGGTCGGCCGCACGCAGGTGCGTGCCCGCCAGCAGTTGGTCCGGGTCGCGCGGAAGCACCAGCGCATCCACCACGACCTTGTCGCCGCGCATCGGGGCCGCGGCGGTGCCGTTGATGTACCACGACGGCCCCAGGGCAACCCTCCTGGTCGACTTGTCGGGCGACTCCACCGTGATCACCACGTGCTCGCCGAACGTGCTCGTCCGCACACGCTCCACCTTCGTCACCTCGCCCTCCACGCGGGTCTTCTGCGCCGTGTCCAGGTGCCCCGAGTACGGGTCGCCCGGCGACGCGGCATCCGCGGCCAGCCGCTGCCGCAGCGCGCTCGCGTCGCTCGTGCGCGAATCCTTCATCGCCTTCCAACTCTCCGGTGTGTACTCCGGCCGCTGCCCGAGTTGCTCAACCGTCGCGCCCAGCACGAAGCGGTCCTTGCCGACCGATTCGGTTCTCAGCGCGGCGTACGGAACCGCCACCGCCCGCCCATCCCGAACGTGCTGCCCGTCTTGATCACCACATACTCGATCCGGCCAGAGCCGCGGTCCACAATCAGGTCCGAGACGCTCGCGATCTCTTCCCCGTTGCTGTTCACCACCTTGCGGTCGGTCAGCCAGTGGCAGGATCGAAAGTCCAGCGCGGTCGCGCCGGCGCCGCTCTCCCGCGCGGAAGGCCCGGGGGCCTGCGCACCAGCCGGCGCGGCGGTGCCGGCGGCCAGGGCCAGCATCAGGGCTGTCAGGACAGTGGCGGTTGTGCGAGCGTTCATAAAGACTCTTCTTTCTGTTCCCCTCGCGATCCGGGCGGGGGCCGCCGCACTTCTGCGGGCGCCTTGCACGCCCCGCTCATCGGGGCCGCAGACGCTTGAGCAGAATCATGCCCCTCGCGCCAAGGGCGTCTACGACGGAAAGTTCCCCGGTTCACTTGAAGGCTTCGGGCGCCGTTTCATGCCCGTGCGCACCCTCGCGGGGCGGCCCGTGGTCCCGGCGCTCACACCGCCCGGCCCCCGTGCCGCGCCCGCGGCCACCAGCCCTTCCCCGCCGCCACCGCGCGCACCGCCCGCACGATCGTCTCCGGGTCGTCCTTCTTGGAGACGCACCCGCGCGCCCCGGCGTTCATGGCGCGATCGACAAAGGCCGCGTCGTCGTGGCCGCTGTAGATGATGGTCCGGACCTCCGGAAACTCCGCCGCCATCTCGCTCATCGCCTTCAGCGGGCTCTTGCCCGGCATCGTCGCGTCCAGCAGCACCACCAGCGGGGGGAGCGGGGCGTGCGGCGGCGTGGTCGTCGCGGGCCGCAGCCGCCGCACCTGCTCCACCAGATCGTCGGCACAAGCCAGGCACCCCACGCACTCCATCATCGGCTCCGCGTCGATCACCATCCGCATCGCCTCCGTCATGTCCGAACTGTCATCCACGCACAGCACGCGCGTCGGCAGGGTCAAGTCGGGGGTGGCGGGGCGGGCATCCATGAATCGATCATCCTCGCTCGCGCGCCCGATGGGCGGCCGCGTCTACTCCACCGTGGGCGCCGGCGCGGTCATCATCTTCTCGAGGTCATCAAAGTCGCACGGCTTCACCATGTGGCCGTCGAAGCCCGCCTCGTGCGCGAGCGCAACGTCCGACTCCTGCCCGTAGCCGGTGATGGCGATCAACCGCATCCGGGCGCTGCCCGCGACCGCGCCATCGCAGCGCAGCCGCCGCGCCACCTCGTACCCATCCAGCCCCGGCAGGCCGATGTCCAGGAGCGCGATGTCCGGCCGCCATTGCCGCGCGACCCTGAGCCCGTCCGTACCGGTGTACGCGTGCTGCACGCTGTACCCCTTGTGCCGCAGCGTGCCCGAGAGCATCGTGACAAGGTCCACGTTGTCATCCACCACCAGCACGCGCAGCGCCTTGCCCACCGCGCCGCCGGGGCCATCCGTCGCCGGCGCTTGGGCGCTGGGCGGCGGTTCGCCAAACGCTGGCAGGCCCACGGGCGCGGCAATGAGCGGCAGTTTGATCGTGAACTCGGTCCCCTTGCCCGCGCCCTGGCTGTGCGCCCAGATCGTGCCGCCGTGCAGCACCACCAGCCGCTGCGCCAGCGACAGCCCGATGCCCAGCCCCCCCGCCGAGCGGGCCAGAGACCGATCCCCCTGCGTGAACAGATCGAAGATGCGCGGCAGCAGTTCCGGGTCGATCCCCACCCCGTTGTCGCGCACGCGCACCAGGCCGTAGTTCTGCCCTCCCTCCACGTGGTGCTCGCAGCCCACCCCGATCCGCCCGCCGTCGGGCGTGTACTTGGCGGCGTTGTTGAGCAGGTTCACCAGCACCTCTTCGATGCGCGCCGGATCAAGTTGCGCCCACACCGACTCTGAGCAAAGAGCGACCGACACCGAGTGCTTGCGATGCTCGAAGAGCGGGGCCACGGTCTGGATGGCGTGCTCCACC
Organism: uncultured Phycisphaeraceae bacterium; assembly: GCA_964571915.1. GTDB lineage: Bacteria > Planctomycetota > Phycisphaerae > Phycisphaerales > UBA1924 > JAEUIX01. Next base: position 7,617 of record CAZNEU010000269.1, on the reverse strand, counting down.
ACCTGCTTCAGGTCCACGGGCTGCAGTTCGAGCCTGATGCGCCCGCTGACGACACGCGAAACCTCGGAAAGGTCCGAGACCATCCTGGTGAGGTTGGCCACCTGCCGCTCGATGATCTCGCGGGCCTGCTGCTGGATCGGGTTGCCGCCTCCCCCCGGGCCGCGCTCCTGCAGCCGCAGCAGGTGTACCGCCGAGCGGATCGGCGCCAGCGGGTTGCGCAGTTCGTGGCTGAGCATCGCCAGAAACTCGTCCTTGCCGCGGGCCTGCGCGGCCAGGGCCGCGGTCTGCAACGCAACCTCCTTCCCCAGCCGGCTGCGCTCGGAAATATCCCGGACGTTGCACTGGGCCACCAGGCTCTGCCCCTCGTGGTAGACGTTGGCAATGAGTTCAACCTCAACCTTCTCCCCGCGCCGGTTCTGCACCGGCAGGTGCTCGTGGCGCAGGTAGCCGGTGCGCTGCAACTCGCGGAAGGCCGCCTTGTTCTCCTCCACGTCCTTGAACATGCCGATCTCGTGGAGTTCCTTGCCCAGAATCTCGCTCGCCTCCATGCCCGTGAGGCCGCACATGAAGGCGTTGGCATCGGTGATCTTGCCGGTGTTGGCATCCAGAATGAGGATGCCGTCCTTGGCCGTCTCGAACAGCCGGCGGTACCGCACCTCCGAATCCCGCTGCGCCGCCTGGGCCTGCTTGCGCTCGGTGATGTCCTCGATCGCCAGCAGGATCAGTTCCGAGTTGTTGCCCGGCCGCACGACCTTGCGGACGTTGAGCAGCATGGTCTTGTGGCCCACCCCGCTGGGAAAATCGTGCGCGACCTCAAAGCCCTCGAAGGCGTGGTTCTTGGGCAGCACATCCTCAAGCAGTTCGCGCAGTCTGGGAATGTTCCACTGCCCGTCGCCCAGGTCGTACACAAAGCGGCCCTCGGTCGCGTCCTTCTCCACGCGGAAGACCTTGTAGAACGAGCGGTTGGCCGAGACCACGCGCAGGGCCTTGTCCAGCACCAGAAACGGCTCGCGCTGCGTCGCCAGAATGTTGGAGGCGTAGTCGAACGCATCCTTCACCAGTTTTTCCTGCCGCCTGTGCTCCGTGCCGTCGCGGAAGACCAGCACCGCGCCCGCCGTTTCACCGCTCGCGCTGCGGATGGGCGCCGCGCTGTCATCGATGAACCGCTCGGTGCCGTCCTTGGAGATCAAAATCGTGTGGTTCGCCAGGCCCACCGTGATGCCCTCGCGCAGGCCCCGCAGCGCCGGGTTGTCCACCTTGGCCCGCGTCTGCTCGTTCACGATGTTGAAGACCCGCTCGATGGGCACGCCCCCGCCCGCGGTGGCCTCTTCCTGCGTCCAGCCCGTCAGGGCCTGGGCCACCGGGTTCAGGAACGTCACGCGCCCGCCCCGGTCGGTGGTGATCACCCCGTCGCCGATGCACGAGAGCGTCACGCGCAGCCACTCGGCCGAGTCGGCCATGAGGCGGGCGGGCACCGCGGCGATCTTGGCCGCGACACCCGACACGCCAAGGCGATCTTTCAGCGCGCCGTCATCGCCGTCGCGGGTTGTTCCGTTGGTTGCCATGTTGAATCTCCGGGCCACGCGGCCCTCACGCCTGCGCCACGCCCTCGCGGATCGCAAACCGTATCAGGTCCGCCCGCGCGGCGATGCCCAGTTTCTTCATCATGCGGTCCTGGTGCCCGTCGATGGTCTTGGCGCTCCGGCAGAGTTGGGCCGCGATCTGCGTCCGCGACAAACCCTTGCCGATCATCCGCAGCACCTCCGCTTCGCGTGTGGTCAGCGACGCCAGCAGCGTCATCGGCGCCCCGCCGCGCATCACCGCCGGATCATCACCAACCCCGGCCCCGTTCCCCGCGTCGCCGCTGGGCGTCAGCGGTCGGCACCGGTCGCGCACCTTCGGCCCCAGCAGGAACGCGCCTGCGGGCTTGCCCATCACCTCATGGATGCCGCTGACAATGTCCTCGAGTTCGTCGGACTTGGCGAAGTACGCGCTCACCCCCGCCGAGAACGACGCGGAAATGTACCCGTCGCGCACGTGGGCGCTGAGCACCATCACACGCACCCCGGGGTGGACCCGCTTCAGGCGGTCGGCCATCTCAAAGGCGTCCGGCCCGGGCATCTCGATATCCAGCAGCACCACGTTGGGGCGCAGCCGCGCCACCTCCTCAACCAGGCGGGTCGCCGTCGCCAGCCGACCCACCACCTCGATCCCGCCGTGGATGGCGAACTGGGCCCTGAGCCCCTCCACCAGCACCGCGTGGTCATCCACGCACAGCACGCGGATGGCGTGCGAGGCCACCGCCTCGTCGGCCCGCCCGCCCGCCGCAGCGCGGCGCGCACCGCCCCCGGCCCCTCGCGGCGAAGGCGCGGCCCGAGCCACCGGCGTGGTCGCTTCCTGGAGTTTGACGGGCACGGGCGCCGCCGGCGCTCTGGAACGGCGAACCACGCTCGCCGAATCCCCCGACATCGTGCTGGTCTGTTGACTCTGTTGACGACTCATGGTTCGCTCCTTAACTTGCCGCGCTGACCGTTCGCCCTGCCATTCTCCACATGCCCGAAATGCCGTCCACCCCTTGCCGTCCCGTTCCACGCACCCACCGCCTCCCCCAATCCGTGCCGGACGGCCTCAAAGTCGCCCGGCAGATCGATGACGGTCGCGCCCAGCGCGGCCCACTGAGGGCGCGCGTGCCGGGGCGGCGCGCCCAGCAGCACGATCGCTCGCCTGCCCGCCGCGCCCGCACCCGTGCCCCCGGCCGGGCGACGGGCCTTGCGCCAGCGCCCGGCCGTGCCCAGGGCCTGGGCCGTCGGCTCGGTAACCCACAGGTCCGCTGCACCGGGGCCTCGGCCGGTCTCAGGCGTCAACTCCACCCCGGCCGCCACCAGCACCTGCGAGACCAGGGCCGCGGCCCGATGGTCCTGCACCGACACCGTCGCCGAGCGCTTGCCCGCCGCCTTGTCCGCCCTCTGCGGCACCGCCGGCAGCACCAGCAGCACGGTGGTGCCCTTGCCCGGCCGCGACGTGATCTGCACATCCCCGCCGGCACGCACCACCACCTTGCGGGCCAGCGGCAGGCCCAGGCCGGTGCCCATGCTGCGCGCCTTGGTGGTGAAGAACAGGTCAAACGCGCGCCGCCGGATGCCGTGGGCCATCCCGCGCCCGTTGTCGCTCACGCCCAGCCGCACGGTGCGGCCGTCGTCGGCCGCCGTCGCCCAGATGCGCACCAGGGCCCGGCGTCGCCCCCGCGGTATCGCCTCGCCCGCGTTCACGATCAGGTTCAGCATGGCCTGCGTCAGCCAGTGCGGCGCGATCTTGACGGCGGGCAGCCGCGCGGACAGCGACGAACGCAGTTGCACATGCCCGGGCACGGCCTTGCGCAGCAGCAGCCCCACCTGCTTCCACCACGCGGCCAGCCTCGTCGTGCCGTCGGCGGCCAGCGTGGCCACGGGGCCGTCGGGTTCTTGTGCCAGAAAGTGCAGCCCGTCGCTCAGGTGCTGCAAGTACGCCACGGAGCGCCGCACGGCCTCCACGTGGGCCCGCGCGCCGGGGGTGAGCCCCGCGTGCTCCAGCGCATTCAGGCGGGCCCGCACCGGCAGCAGCACGTTGTTCATGTCGTGGCCCAGCCCCGCCGCGAGCGTTCCCAGCGAGGCCAGGCGGTCGGCCAGGTGCAGGCGCAGGTTGGCCGTGGCCAGAGCCCGCGTCTGCTCGGTCACCAGGTGCTGCAGGCGCGTGCGTTCAGCCACCGCGTTCGTGCCCACGTCGATCTGCCTGCTCACGTCGCGCACAATACCGATGAAGAACGGCGGCTCCGTCGCCGGGAGGTCCGCCCGCGACATCGACAGTTCGATCTGGATCGGTGTGCCGTCCTTGCGCACGGCCTCGAAGCGGCGCGTCCGGTGCAGGGCCTTGGTCTGGTCCACCTGCCGGTAGCGGTCCAGGTACCGGTCCAGCACGGAGCGCCGCGGCTCGGGCACCAGCACCTTCACGTTGCGCCCGAACAACTCCGCGGGTGTCCACCCGAACACCCGCTCAACCGAATCGCTCGCGGACTGGATGATCCCACCCGCGTTCATCGTGATGATCGGATCAAGGGTGGCATCGTGGCTCGCCCCGCCGCTGGCCACCCGGACCGCTGTCGGTACGGCGGTCGCTCGCTTCCGGGGGGGGGGCGCGGGCGGGCATGACGCAAGTGTATGGGCCGGAGGGCACGCCCCGGCTGTTCCGCCCCGCTTCCGGCCCTGATGGGGGAAACTTCCGCCTTGCGAAACAGGCCCCCCGCAGGCGATGATTCCATGCCTCCATCACGCCGGGCCAACCGGCATCCACACCCGCGCACGCACAGGCGTGCCCGCACCCCTGCCCCCCCACCACGAGAGCGCCCCATGCTGCTTCTCAACCAAGCCGGTCCAACCCCCAAACGCAACCCGGACGACACGCGCAGGCTTGTCGATGCGATCGCCCGCGAAATGTGCAGCCTGCACGGCGCCGGCGGAACACTGAACTGGAACGCGGTCGAGCGCCACCTCAGCCACACCGTGCGGCAGGCACGCACCGACCTGCGGGCCTTGCGCGCGGCCCTCGTGGCCGCCAGGTGATACGGATCGCCAGTGAATCTCGTGCGTACGGCGAGCAGGCTTGTCGGCCCACGCGGAGCGTGGGGGTGCCCGGATCGGGAACCGGCAACTCAACGGCCGCGGTCGGATTCGAACCGACGAGGGTCTTACGACCAACGGATTTGCAATCCGTTCCATTCAACCACTTTGGTACGCGGCCAGGTTTTCGGCCCGGACCCTAAGCCGCGCTCAGAGGCCCGTCAAGCCGATCTATGCTAGGGTCTCCCCGCAAGGAACCCCCCATGAGCCCCACCACCAGTCTCCTCGCGATCGTTCTCGCCCTCACCCTGGCCCAGCAGCCGGCCGCGCAAACCCCGCCCGCGGCCACTCCACCCGCGCAGGGCACGCCCGCCGATGCCGCGCCGCCCAAGCCCGCGCCCAACGAACCCGCCCCCGGCGACATCATCAACGACCTCGAGAACGCCAAGCCCAAGGCCCCCGCCCCCCCCGCCCTCCCCGCTGCCGCGGCCCCTGCCGCCCCGGGCAAGGGCGATCCCGCTTCCGAGGCCCGCACACCCACCGGCCGCCTGCTGCGCGAGGGCAGTTTCATCGCCAACCGCAAGGGCCGCATGGTGCGCTCCTCGACGGGCGACTGGGCCATGACCTTCGACAGCGATGCCCAGGGCCCCGCCGACCCGCCCATGATCCTCATGCCCTGCCTGAACCTCATGGCGATGGAGAAAATCGCCGAGCGCGGCGGCGATGCCCTCACCTTTTCCGTAAGCGGTCAGGTGTTTGTGTACAAGGGCCGCAACTACCTGCTCCCGTCGATGTACGTCATCAACCGCGCGGGCGACCTCATCGGCGGCAAGTAGGCCCCCTCAGCCGGTGCCCAGGGTGGCGGCGGTGGACACGGGGCGGTCCTCTCTCGCCACGCTCAGCGTGGGGCGCGTGCTCACCAGGCGTTCATCCAGCGGAGAGAAGCGCGAGCCCGCCATGGGAAGTTTGCGGTTGGTGGGCTTGCGCACCAGCGGCTGCACGGCCACGATGGTGAGCGCGAGCACGATGTTGGCGCCCAGTTGCACGTACCACGCCGTGGCCCCCATGGAGATCAGCAGTGCGTTCATCACCACCACCGCCAGCGAGATGGGGATCAGCCCCTGCCACGCCGCGGACATGACCTGGTCAAACCGCAGGCGCGGCAGCGTCCACCGCACCACCATCATGAAGGCGATCAGCCCGCACACCTTGCCGAACAGCACGCCGAACTTTGCGAGGACGGCGATGAACGTGGTGTCCTCCGGCCTCAAGAGCGGCAGGTCGATGAAGGGCGCCAGCGAGTGCCCGCCCAGGAAGAGAACAGCGAAGATCGCCGAGTTGGTGATCATGTGGGCGTACTCGGCCAGGAAGAACAACGCGAACTTCATCGACGAGTACTCGGTGTGGTACCCGCCCACCAGTTCCTGCTCGCACTCGGCGTTGTCAAACGGCGCCCGGTTGCACTCCGCCAGGATGCAGATCATGTAGATCACACACGCGATGGGCTGGCTGAGCGCGAGCCACCCGTGCTGGTGCTGCCACTCCACAATGTTCATGGGCAGCAGCGTGCCCGTAACCAGAAGGACCGTGAGGATCGACAGCCCCATGGGGATCTCGTAACTGAGCATCTGGCTGGCCGCCCGCAGACTGCCCAAGAACGAGTACTTGTTGTTGCTGGCCCAGCCGCCCAGCGTGACGCCGTAAATGCCCAGGGAGGCCACGGCAAGCAGAAAGACAATCCCGATGTTGATGTTGGCCCCGGCGATGGCCACGGGGCCCCCGCCGATCGTCCAGTTCAGCAGGGGGATGGTGATCTCCGGCATCATCCATGTGCCGCCCCAGGGGATGATCGCAAAGCCGATGAGCGCGGGAATCACGATCACCGCGGGCGCAAGCGTGAACAGGGCCTTGTCGGCCCCGTGCGGCGTGTAATCCTCCTTCAGCATGAACTTGATGCCGTCGGCCAGCGGCTGACCGACCCCGTGCATGCCCTTCAGAAACGACAACGCCGGCAACCCGAAATCCAGCCCGCAGCGGTTGGGGCCCAGCCGGTCCTGCATCCACGCGGAGATCTTCCGCTCAAAGTAGATGCAGTACGCGCACCCGATCAGGATCAGATGGATCACGACGGCGATCGTGAGCGCCGACACGACCAGTTGACCCGTGAAGAAATCCGGCTGCGGCATGGGCCAAGACTAGGCACCGGGAGGCGTGCCTTGGGTACCCCCACTCTCCGAGTGGGTGCCTTCGTGCCTTTTTCCGGTTCGAACGACCACGTTTGCGCGCAATATCGCGGCCCTCGCCGCGCTTCCTCTTGCCACCGCCCTTTCCCCCGCCACACTCGCGGCATGAGCGCACTCACGCTGGACCCCATCCCCGTCGCCGCCTTCAACGCCGACCTGCTCGCCGCCAAGCACGCCGCGCTGAGAATCCTGGCCGACGACCTCGCCTTCAAGCCCTGGCGCCACGGCGTCAACTTCGAGCGCAACAAGGCCGCGCACGATGCCGCCTTCGCCGCCCTGCGCACACCCTTCATCAGGAGCAACGAACCCCGACCGTCAGGGAGGGGGCCGCAGCACGCCGCACACTTCGCACAAGCCCCCTCCGCCTCTTGCCTCTCCTCCCCCTCCTGTGCCCCCGCCCCGGTCGCCGCGGCGACCGGGGCGGTGCTGCCTCACGGCCCTCCCGCGCACGAGCCGCCCTCACCCTCATGCCTTGATGCCACGGTGCCTTCGTGCCTTCCCGGCGTTCAACACACCGGGCCAACTCGCGCCGACCCGCTCACCCCTGCCCCCCTCACCATCGCCGATCTCCGCCGCCTCGTCCTCATGCCCTTCAACAAACCCTCCGCGGCGCGCCGCCTCCTCGACCGCGCCGGCTCCGGGTAGGAGGGGCCGGCTGAAAGACACCCACTCGGAGAGTGGGGGTACCCAACGCACGCCGCTAGGTGGCCGGTGCCATGGCCTCGTAGACCATCTCCACGCGCCCGCCAACCACGGTAACGGTCGCCATGCTCACGGTTCGG
>CAZNEU010000268.1:0-19477 GCA_964571915.1 uncultured Phycisphaeraceae bacterium | reverse complement strand
GAAGTCGATCACCTTGGGCACCGGCCGGCCGTCGTGCAGCGTCACCAGGATGTTGCCGGGCTTCAGGTCGCGGTGGATGATGCCCTTCTGTTGGGCGTGCTGCACGGCGTGGCAGACATCGACAAACAGGCGCAGGCGGTCGGCGGTGTTCAGGCGCTGCTCGTCGCAGTACTCGTGCAGGGGCACGCCGGCGATGAACTCCATCGCGAAGAACGGCCGGCCCTTGTCGGTGGCGCCCGCGTCATACACGCGGGCGATGCCGGGGTGGTCCATCAGGGCCAGGGCCTGGCGCTCGGCCTCGAAGCGCGCCAGCACTTCGCCGGAGTCCATGCCCGGCTTGATGAGTTTGAGGGCCACCTTGCGCTGCACCGGCGAACGCTGTTCGGCCATCCACACCATGCCGAAGCCGCCCTCACCCAGCACCTTCACCAGTTTGTACGGGCCGAGTTCATCGCCCGGCTTCTCAGTAGGTGGAGTGAAGCGCGGCGCGGGCGCCCGCGACGGGTTGAGGTCGGTGGGTGCGGACCCGCTGGAAACGGGGCGGGGGGGAGGGCCGCTGGGGGCGTCGATCGTGGGGTCCATGCCGCTGGTGGTCATTGGCGTGTGTCCGTGCGGTTCGGGGGGGGTGCCAGCCGCGGCTGGCGTGAATCTGGGTATGGGCGAACCGAGCCGCCCAAGGAGTCTACCGCTTTGGCGGGCTCCATACTCACGCATTCCAACAGCGTGTCGGGGCGGGCGGCACGGTAAAATCTCTGTTTTTTTGATCGTTTGCTGTTCGTTCGGCGGTGAATCCCTGTTCTTCATGTAGACTGAGGAGCGGTTTTCGGACGGCCTGCCGCCGGCCTGGGACCGCGATGTGTTCAGGGGCGGGGCAGGGAGTTCGTTGTGAAGACCAATCGTCTGTCGGGCGTGCGTGATGGTCTGCTTGTTCCTGCGGTGCGGAGTGCCGCGTTTTCGCTGAGGACGCGGGCGGGGCGTGGACGGTCTGCACACGATCGGGCGTGCCTGATGGAGGCCCTGGAGCCGCGGCAGATGCTGGCGGTGGCAGTGTGGACGGGCCTGGGCGATGCCTATCAGTGGCAGAATCCCAACAACTGGCTCGTGGATGAGTCGGAGGTGCGCTTGCCCGAAGCGGGCGACGACGTGATTCTGGACGAGTCGGGTGCGTACGTGAGCACGCCGGACGGGCAGGAGGTGCGGTTCGCCGGCAGGGCATCGATCGGTTCGTTGACGGCGACCGGCGCGGGGCTGCGGTTCCTCAGCGGCTCACGCCTGACCGTCTCGGGGGCCGCGAGCATCAGTCGGCCGGTTCCCAACTGGCGGCTGATTCTCGACCCCGGTTCAAGGTTCAGCGTGGGTTCGCTCAGTGCGGACAACGTGATTTTGGAGAGCGACCATGGCAGCGTGCTGTCGGCAACCGGTTCCATCCGCATCCACGGCAACAACGTGCATTACGTGGGCGCCGGGGCGAAGGTGCGGGCTCCGGGCGGGATCGATCTTGGCGGACCCGGCAGCGCTCTGAACCTGCAAGGCAGGCTCGACGCGGGCACCGGCCCGATCACCCTCGGTGCCAACGGCGACGGCTATGCGGATGTGAGCGGCACCTTGATCGGCGGTGTGGTGACGATCAACACGGGCGAAACCGCCCTCAGCGACGCGGTCGTCGCCGCCTCGACGCGATTGCAGTTGAACGTGCCCGGGGCAATCACAGCGAACAGCGGGGCGATCATCACGCCCGAGATCGCCCTCGCGGGCGTGGGCGGCTTTGGTAGCGCGGGTTTCCTGAACGCCCCGGGCAACAGCAACCAGATCGGCCGCGCGACGGGCAGCGTCGGGGACATTTTCAGCCTGAACACCAACACCGAGCTGCAGGTTGCCGACCTCTCCGCGACGGGCAACGTCTCGGTCGCGGCCGCGGGCGGCGGGGCATCATCCATCACCGGCAGCGTCGGTGCAGCCAGCCTCACGTTCAGCGCGGCGGGGTCGATCATCTCCAGCGGGGTCTACGCGGGCGAGGGCCTCACGCTGATCGCACCCTACGTGGAAATCACGAACTCCCTCATCTCCATCGAAGGCGACCTCACGGTCGACGCGGCCGACCTGACGATCTACGGCTCACCCACCTTCGACCAGATCACCGCCACCGGCAACGTCCACCTCTTCGAGAACAGCCGGATCACCATCCGCACGCACGCGTTCTTCAACGCGCCGGGCTCCGTGCTCACGCTCGTGGGCAACGCCGGGCTCTATGCCGGCGCGGACACGAACGACTCATCCATCAACATCAACCGCATCGAGAGCGAGTTCGGGGCCGACGGCGGCACGCTTGATTTGTTCACCAGCGGCATCGTGCGCATCACCGGCGGCACGATCGGGCTGCCCAGCCTGCTCAACGGCGATCTGTTGATCCGGGCCAACAACCTGCAACTCGATGGGTACCTCACCAGCACCAGCGGCCGCACGCTCTTCATCGGGACGTACAACGACGGAATCGATATCAACATCGGTCAGGATTCTGGCGGCCCGCCGTTCCTGGGCCTGAGCCCGGGCGAGATCGCCAACATCGGCCCGGGTTTCGGCAGCGTGCAGATCGGCGGCACGGCCACGCCGGGATCGAACGGACCGCGCATCAACCTGATCGCCGACACCACCTGGAACGCCAACACCACGTTCACCGCTTCGGGGGTCGCGACCGACATTCTCAGTTACGGCGGCACCGTGCGGTCGGCCAACGGGGCACCGCTGACCTTCAACGCTGTGGACGGTTCACGTTTCGTGGTCAACGGGGGCACCACGAGCATCATCGCCACGGGCAACGTCGCGTTCAACGGCCCAGTGCTGCTCGACGGCGCGCTGAACGTGGATTCGTCGGGTGCCACAGCGCCCAACACCGTGCGGTTCGGGGCCGACATCAACGGCTTCCACGCCTTCGGCGAGATTCCCGCCCTGTATGTTCGGCCGGGCTTCAACACAACCACCCAGTTCCTCGGGTCGATCGGTGCGGGCGAGTCGGTGGACATCGTCGAGATCGGCGTTGGAGACCTCCTGCGCGCCAGCCCCGGTCAACCAGCCGCGCTCAACCTCACGGCGGTCGTTGAGTTCCTCATCGCCGACGAGCCCTTCGTCAGCCGCACCGTCAACACCGGCCCCGCGGGCTCGGTGCGGTTCGATGCCAACACCGTCGTGCACGGCATCCTGAGCATCACCACCGGCACGCTCAACGTGGCCGGCACCCTCACGGGCGACGGCGCGGCGGAGTTCTTCGCCGTCGTGAGCGCCACCGGCTCCTCGATCGTCGGCGACGTGAGCGGGTTCGCCACCATCCAACTCTACAACTACGGCGGTGGCAACTTCGGCCTCCCCGCGGTGCTTCAGACGGGCTTCAACGTCCTCTTCGGTGCCTTCAGCGCCGGCGCGTCGGGGCTTCACCTCGTCGGCAGCACCAACTCGGTGGGCGGCTCCATCTCCACCCCCGGTTCGATCGTCATCGACGGATACACCTTCATCGGCATCGGCGGGCAGACCCAGGCCACCACGCTCTCGCCCGGCGGCAACCTCGTGTTCAACAGCGACGTACGGCTGTTGGTGGGTCTGAACATCGACATGACCGGGGCACCCAACGACGCGACGGTCCGCTTCGGTGGGGCCGTGGACAGCTATCACCCCGCGGTCGGCCAGTCGCTGAACATCGTCACGGGCAGCGACGGCGTGGTGCGCTTCGAGGGCAGCGTGGGCGCCTACGCCGCGCTTGGCACCATTCACATCGCCCCCGTGCCGCCGCCGGACCTGAACCACCTGCCCACGGCCACGTTCGGCCGCGACGGTGGTGCCGCCGTGGTCGTCAGAGCATCAAGCCTGTTCCTGGCGATGAACGCGGTCATCAAGTCGGACACGGACATCAACGGCCACAACGTGTCGGTGCTCGGCTCGATCACCGGCTACAACGACGCGAATCTCAACTTCGTGGTCTTCCAGAGCGGCACGATCGGCGGCCCCTTGAGCGGAATCGGCCTCCTGCACCTCGATGGCAACACACCGGGTGGTGCGGGCCAGGTGCTCGCGATTCCTTCATCGATCTCGGCGCAGGTGGTCGTCCTGGACGGGAACCTCAGGGCGGGCTTCGACGGCCTTCAGGTGCTCGGCCCCGCCCACGTCAGCGCGGCCCTGACAGCTTCGGGCCCGATCTCCTTCGCTTCCAGCGTCGTGCTCGGTGGGCCGACGGCCTCGCTGCTCGCGGCCGGCGACATCACCTTCGACGGCCCGGTTTCGCTCCAGGGCGATGCCCGGGCCTGCACCACGCCCGGCTTCACCGTCTCCTTCCTCAGCACCATCGCCCTCCACGGCTTCGCCTTCATCATCTGCGGCGATGAGATCAACTTCTTCGACACGGTTTCCGGCCCGGGCACGCTCGCGCTGGAGCAGGCCACGCCCGACCTGCCCATCTACTTCGCCTACGACCCCGGCGGCTTCGCCCGGCGCGCGGGCGACCCCACCACCGACCCGTTCGCCGACACGCTCGATATCACGTCGGGCGAGTACAGCCTGTTCGATCCAAGCCTTACCGCGGTCGTCGTGGGCTCGCCCACCGGCGACCCCACGATCGACATCGGCACCATCACGCTCACCTCCGACACCACCGTCAACGCCACCGCCGGCGGCGGCAAGGTGCGGGTCCGGGGCGACATGCGGGTCCGGGGCGACATGCGGGGCACCGGCGGCTCGGGCCTGGGCATCAACGGCTCCTTCAACACCACCGAGTTGTACGCCAGCATCCTGCTCTCCGGCGGCGCGCTCGTGATCAACGACGCGATCGACATCTTCGTGCCCCTGGCCACGCTCGCAACCGACACCGGCGTGCCCGCGGGCGCTCCGCTCACGGTCGTCGGTTCCATCAACTCCGACCCCGGCCAGGGCAACGCCCTGGGCCTCTCCACCGGCGATGCCCAGATCGAACTCCGGGGCTCCGTCGGCGACGACCCGACGGGCCTGCTCGGCTCGCTCGATGTGCGGGCCGGCAACACGGTTCTCTCCGGCGACGAGATCAACAGCATCGGCGGGCAGACCTACGACACGCCGGTGGTTGTTGAGGGCAGCGTCTCGGTCTCCACCGACGGCGCGCCGGTCTCATTCAACGGCACGGTCTCGGGCGGCGCGGGCTCTGATCTCACGGTGGCCCCGGGCACCGGCGAGGTCTCGTTCGCCGCGCCGGTCGTGCTTGCGTCCGTCGTCATCAACACCGGCGCGGACCGCACCTTCAGCGCCCCCGTCCAGATCGGCTCCCTCGCGGTCTTCGGTGGTGTGGCCACCTTTGATGCCCCGACCACCATCCTTTCCGGTTCCCTCAGCGGCGGCTCCATCACCGGCACGGGCGACATCATGCTCATCGGCCCCTTCACTTGGAGCGGCGGCACGATCAACGGCTCCGGCCAACTCACGGTCGGCCCCGCGGGCACGCTCACGATCCTCGCCGGCAACTTCAAGACCCTGGCCCGCGCCGTGCTCAACACCGGCCTTGTTCACTGGCAGAGCGGCGACGTGCTCTTTGCGGGCGCGAGTTTCACCAACCTGGCGGAACTCCGCATCTCCGCCGACGGCGGCACGTTCTCCGGCACCGGCACCATCGACAACAACGCCGGGATCATCCGCCGCACCGGCAACGACGGCACCTCCACCATCTCCGGCATCAGCGTCCTCAACGGCCCCGGCGGCCAGATCATCGTGGAGCAGGGGACGCTCTCCCTGCTCCCCCCCCCACCCCCGCCGCTGGACACCGCCGGCCTTCTCGCCCTCCTCGCCAACCCCGGCGAAACCCTCGTCAACGCCGGTCTCATCCAGGTCGGCCCGCGCGGCACGCTCCACATCGGCGGCGACTTCTCCCAAACTGCCGACGGCCGCCTCGTCGCCCTCATCAACGGCCCCAGCGGGTTCGGCCGCCTGGTGGTGAGCGGGCGTGCAACACTCGACGGCTCCATCGAACTCCGCTATGTGGACGGCTACGACCCGGCCCGGCTGGACCCGTTCGCGCCCAGCCGCTGGTCCGTGCTCACCGCCGCGGAAACCGTCGGGGCGTTCAGCCAGATCACGTCGCCCGCGCTGCCGCCGCGGCGTGTGCTGTATGTCGCCTACATCAACGGCACCGTGGAGTTCCTCTTCACGCACATCGCCGATGTGAACCGCGACGGCGTGCTGAACCCGGACGATCTGGGCGACTTCATCACCGAGTACTTCAATCCCGGCAACGTGGCGACCCCCAACTTCACCATCAACCGCGACTTCAACGGCGACGGCGTGGTCGATCCTGACGACCTGGGGGACTTCATCATGAACTATTACTTCGCGGCCCTGGACTAGAACCCCGCATGGTCGCCAAGGCGAGCGCCGCAGCGTGCGGACCCGGTCAGCCGCCGGGGGTCCGGGCAACGTACTCGGAACAGATGCGGCACGCGATGCGGCGGCTGGCATGAACGAATCCGGCGCTGCGGATCGCCTCCATCACGCGCCCCGGCGGGATGCACCGGTCGATCGTCTGCCAGTAATAGCGCCACAGTTCGGGCGTTCGCGGCGAGAGGCCCGCGCGCCTGCCCGCGAGGCACGACACCGAGCCCAGATATGCCCGGAGCAGCACGCGGCCGATCCTGGTTTCGGGGCGTGTGATCTCGAGAATGCAGACCCGCCCGCCGGGCCTGAGAACCCGTCGAAACTCGGCCAACGCGCTGGAAAGGTCTTCGACGTGCCGGAGCGCATACCCCACCGAGACGAAGTCGAACGTGGCATCGGCGAAGGGCAACGCTTCGGCGGTGGCGACAACCGTTTCAATCCCCAGCCGCTCCCGTGCCCGACGCATCATCTGCACGCTGGGATCGATGCCCACAAGCCGCCCGCCGGGGCCGATGATGGACAGCGCTTCGCCCGCCACCAGCCCGGTGCCCGTGGCCACGTCGGCCACGTGCATGCCGCGCACAAGGCCCGCCCGGAGCAGGGCCTGACGGCGGTACCACCGGCCCGAGCCGAGAGAGAGCCAGCCCTCCACGCGGTCGTAGTCGCCGGCGGTCTCGTCGAAAATCGAGGTCAGAAAGCCGCGCTTGTCGGCGGCACGCGCGTACGAGCCCGCAATCGCCGGGTGCGGGGCCAGCAATGGGGCCGCACGCTGCGGGCAGTCAGACGCGGATGACTCGGGCGCGGGAGTTGCCATGCTGGTTTCGACCTTGGGCGGGCAACCGCAGAGTTCCCAGTTCGGTCCGCGTGGGCCGGACCGTGCCCAACGGCCTTGCACACTCACCGGGGTATCGGGGCACGACACGCCCGCCGAACCTCAATCACCCGGAATCTCAGTTCCCCAGCAGGCTGCGACACGGCCGGCCAGAGCTTATCAGGCTGCAGCGCCGGCCATGCACGCGCGTGCCTGCCCCCCGCGCCCCCCACCACCACGCACCCCCGCGATCGAGCGGGAGCATCGCCCGGGCACGTCTGGACGGGAACCCGGCCTTCGTTTATGCTTGGCGGGGGCCACCACGTGGCCGGAGACACACAGCGGGTTCACCCTGCGAGCCGACCTATGCCTGCACATGACACGCTGAACCGCGTGAAAAACGTCATCCGGACCAGCCTGAAACTCGATGGTCGGGTGGTGCTGAGCGATGACATGGCCCTCGCCGGCGGCGAGCATGACCTCGATTCGCTCGACATCCTGCTGATCGTCACCGGCCTCGAAAAAGAGTTCGGCATCACGATCAACGACGCTGCGATGAGCAAGTCGGCCTTCGAGAGCGTCGCGTCGCTGGCCGCGTTCGTAGATTCGTGCGCGGCGGCACCAGAGACGGCCGGCACAACGGCCCAGGCCAAGCCATGAGCCGAATCGGCACGCAACCCGACCGTCCGCTCGGGCTGCCGCGGGGCGATCCTTTCCTGCCTGTTTCGGAACGGGTTGAACTCGATGCCGGCTCCGCCGTCCGGGCCTCAGCAACCGGGGCGGCTCGGCCGAGCATGACCCGGGGACGGCCACAATGAACCAGCCCCACCGCACGGCCGCGATGTGGGTGGTGTGCCTTGGGAGCGCCAGCGTGGCGAACATGACGGTCGCCCCGCCGAAGGCCCAGCCACCGGAGAGGCCATCCGCGATCCGGCCGGTGCAAGCCGTGATGCCCGATCCG
This sequence comes from uncultured Phycisphaeraceae bacterium, assembly GCA_964571915.1. Taxonomy (GTDB): domain Bacteria; phylum Planctomycetota; class Phycisphaerae; order Phycisphaerales; family UBA1924; genus JAEUIX01. Next base: position 11,327 of record CAZNEU010000268.1, on the reverse strand, counting down.
GCAGCGAGGGCCTCAGACCGGGCGTTTGAGGAGCGGCTTGCCGCGCTCGATGCCGCGATGGGCAAGGTGGCGGATTTCAGAGCCAACTTTGAGCAGAGGAAGTACACGCCCCTCCTGAAGAAGCCGCTCGAATCCCGGGGCATCCTGACATCCCGGGGCCGGCTGGTTCGGTGGGAGACCACCCAGCCGCGGCATCTGATCGTGCTGATCGATCCGGCCCGCGAGGCCCAGCCGCCGGGCACCGCCGGCGCGGACGCGCCGAGCGCACCGGCGAAGCCCGCCCAGCCCACGCGTGCGGCGGCTCCCGGAGAGATTCGCGTGTACTACCCGGCCGATGGGCTCTGTGAAATCTATCCGATCGACGGTGCGCTGAGCGACCTGACCGGCGCGCCGCTGCCTCGCTTGGCCGATCTGCGCACGCGGTTTTCGCTCGTGCCGATCCCCGCGAGCGAACTGGGCGGGCCGGGGGGCAACCCGGCACTTGTCGGCCTTCTCCTCCTCCCCGCCACCGACGAGGTGCGAACGCACCTCGAATCGATCAAGGTGCTGATCGACGAAACGATCCCCGCGGCCACCAAGGTCATCGTCTCCGATGCCGACGGCGAACGCACGGAAATCGTGCTCACGGCGATCCGCACCAACACGGGCCTGACGCAGGCCGACGTGCAACTCACGTTGCCGACGGACGTGCGGCTCTCCCGCCCTTTGGGCGTGGGCCGGCCTAGATAAGATGGGGGAGGCCGATGGAAATCGACACCGCCACCATCCCGACCGCCACGCACTCTTCCCCGCGCCCTGATGCGCCGCACCCGCCGTTGTCTGTTCCGCCGTGGGCCCGGGCGCTCTGCCCCCGGCTCGAAACCTCTCGCGCCTTGCCGTGCGCGTTCCCCGAAGCGTCGGCACACCTGAACACCCATGTGGGTCCGGGGCACAGCCTCGCGTCAGCGACGCTCACGGGGGTTGGCTCGCTCTCGCCCGGGGCGTTTCAGGCCGTCGCCAGCGGCGCGATCCTGGCCGTTCTGGGCGCCGTGGCCGGCACGGCCGCGCCGCACCCCGTGCGGGTGTGGAACTTCATTCCCGACATCCACCGCCCGATGCGGCCGGGGATGGACCGATACCGCCTCTTCAACGCCGCCAGGTTCAAGGCCTTTGCACAGTGGTTCGGCGCGGCGGACGCCCCGACCGCGGCAACCTTCGCGGCGGCGCTCCCGGCCGCCTCCGGGGTGGGCCACGACGCGGATGAACTCTCGATCCACGCCCTGGGTGCCGCGTTGCCCGGGCGGTCGGTCGAGAACCCGCGGCAAACGCCGGCGTTTGAGTATTCGACCGCCCACGGCCCGCGCCCGCCCTGTTTTTCGCGCGCGATGATCGCCGACCTGGCATCAACGCCTCACCACCCCATGCTGCTGGTCTCGGGCACCGCCAGCATCCGCGGCGAGGATTCGACGCACGACGGCCACCTGGGCGCGCAGTTCGACGAATCCGTCGCGAACCTCGAACAACTCGCCGGGAGCATCCGCGGGCCGTATCGCTTCGCCCTCTCGGGCGTGGAAACAGCGCGCGTGTATCACTCGCGAACCGCCGACCGGGCGTGGCTTGAGCACGCCGTCCGCTCGCGCCTGCCGCGCTCGGCATGGATCGACCTTGTGCCGGCGGCCCTGTGCCGGCGCGAGTTGCTGGTGGAGATCGAGGCCACGATCAGGCCCACCGCCGCCGGCGCGTGCGGCGGGGCGTGCAACGCATGAGTCATGGCGCGCCATCAGAGATTCTCCGGGCGCTCGCAGGCCATGGCCTTTCTCGCCCGGACGCGATCGCGGCAGCGGAGATCGACGAGGCGGGGCGCATCGCCCGATCAAGCACCTATTCCGTGCTCGCGGGCTCCGTGGGCCGGCGGGCCGCCCGGCTCGCCGCGGCGACCCAGGCCGGCGACACGGTGATGGGCGTGTTGCCGTCGGGCATCGATGCCGTCGCCTTCTTCCTCGCCGCGCTGGCGGCGGGTGTGCGCTGGGCGCCGATGGATGCTCGCTCCGCGCCCGCCGAGATACAAGCCCTGGCTCAGCGCACGGGAGCGAAGTTGGCGGTGGTTCGAGCCGCGCCAGCCGCTGCGGGGGCGCTCACCGGTGTTTGCCCGCTCCTCACCTGCCCCGAGGGCGACCGCGACGATGCACCAGACGGCCCGCGCGCGCGCGCCGGCGCTGCCCCGCACAACCCTCACCGCACCCCCTTGCTGCGGGGTTGCGCCGGAGCGATCGTGCTCGCCTCGTCGGGCACCACCGCACGGCCCAAACTGGCACTGCGCGAGTCGCCGGCGCTCGACGCCGACGCCGCGGCGGTGATCGCCGGCACTGCGCTCACGCCCGCCGATTGCGTTCTCGCCACCACGCCCCTGTCGCATTCGTACGGTGTCGATATGCTGCTGGCGACGATCAGCGCGGGGGCGGCGCTGCATATCGCGACATGGTTCAACCCGGCGGCGATCGCGCGGCAGGTGCAGTGCTGCGCCACCGTCCTGCCGGGCGTGCCCTTCACGTTTGAGGCGCTGGCGCGCGTGGCGCCGATGTCGCCGGGCCGCCCCCGCCTGGCCCTGTCGGCAGGGGCGCCCCTGCCCGCACGCGTGCGCAGCGCGTTCACCGCCACGTGGGGCATCGCGGTCGGGAATCTGTACGGCGCGACAGAACTCGGCACCGTGGCCGTGTACGTGCCCGCCGGCGCGGCGGCCGGCGCGGCCCCGGCCGGGCTTGTGGGAAAGCCGCTGGGCGGGGCACGGTTTCGCATCGTCGATCCGACCGACCCGCGGCGGCAACTGGGCGCGGGCGAGGAGGGCCACCTGGCGGTGTGGGCGCCGTCGATGCTCAGCGGGTACCTCGACGACGAAACGCCCCTGATCGACGGTCATTTTCTGACGGGCGACCTGGCGCGGCTGGACACCGAAGGATCACTCGTCATCACCGGCCGCCTCAGGCACCTGATCGACCTGGGCAGTTTCAAGGTGAACCCGCTCGAGATCGAGGCGCAACTGCTGGACCATCCGGGCGTTGCCGACTGCGCCGTGGTGCCCGTGTACGCCTCCGAGACACGCAGCCGCCTGCGTGCGCTGATCGTGCCGCGCGAGGGACACGAGCCCGCGACGCCCGAATCGTTGCGCGCGTTCCTGCGCCCGCGACTCTCGGCGAGCAAGATTCCGCGCGCGTTTGACCTCGTCGCGTCGCTTCCCAGGTCCTCCACCGGGAAACTCCTCCGTGGCCAGTGCTGACCCGCCAACCCGTGCCGCGCACCTGCTGGTGGTCGCCTGCGCACTCTGCTGCCTGGGCTGTGCCGGGAGAGCGGTTGAGTGGCCGCTGCCGACCTACGCGGCGCTGTCCGCCGAGGAGTCTCTTCGGGTGATCGCGCTGCGCCAGGCCCGGATCACCAGCGTCTGGGCGCAGTGCGACATCGTGCTGACCGATGCGGACGGTCAGCGCGTACCCCTTGACGGCGTGCTGCTCGCCATGCCGCTGGCACCGACCGGGCCCCGCGTTCGGCTGCGGGCGTGGAAACTGGGCCGGTCCGTGCTCGACCTCACGCTCGCCGAGGGCGCGGTGTGGCTCGTTGCGCCGGAGAACTCGCCCTTGAACAACCGAGGCACGCCCTCATCGGACCTCCCCACACCCCCGGCAGACGCCGCCGCCAGCCCCGCCCAGCCCGCGCGGCGAATCGCGGCGGCGCTGGACTTCATCGGCCCCCGGTTCTTTCAGGCCGCAACGGTGGTCGGCTCATCGGCCACGACGATCACGGCCGCGGGCCCCGGGGCCGACAACACCACGTGCGAGATCGATCGGGCCACGCTGACACCGCGCGTGTTCATGCGGGGCGGTGCTGAGGGCCGTTCGGCCGTCGCCGGCGACCTGCGCCTCAGCGAGTATCGGCTGATCGGTACCATTCCGTGGGCGCACCGGCTTCGCCTGAGCGGACCGGGCGGCGCGGCTGACGTGCTGATGTCCGACGTCGAACTCAACGGCGACCTTCCCGCCGGCGCGTTCACACCCCCGGTTCGGGCCCGGCGACTCCCATGACCGAGCATCGGGCCGCGCCCCAACCCGTCGATTCGGCCATGACCCTGGAGGCCGCCGCGAGCATGGCCCGGTGGATTGCCCGCCACCCGGTGGCCGTCATCACGGTCTGGGGCATCGCGCTGGTTCTCGCGTGCTTTCCACTCAGCCGCCTCACCATCTCAGGCTCGCTTCCCGCGATGCTCGGCCAGAGCGCGCGAGCCGCCGCGGCAACCCAGCGCATCACCAGCGGGTTGCAGAGCGGCGACGATCTGCTGGTGGTGGCCGAGGCCATGCCGGAGCAGGCCGGGCCACAAGGCAGCCCGTCGGCGGACGCTGCGAAGCGCGAACTCGTCGCCTTTGCGGGGCGCTTCACGTCGTCAATCATGGGCGACCGCGCCTCGGCGGGACTGGTGGCGACCGTGCATTCCGGCCCGCCAGACGCCGTGGTCCGCTACGCCCGCGAGGTGGCCTTGCCCCGCGCCGCGTTCTTCCTGACCCAGGCCCAGTTTGAGGCGGCACTGCGGAAGTTGCAGCCGGATGAGATTCGTGCGCAGATTTCCCGCAACGAGTCTCTGGTGGCAGCGGCGGGGCCCGCGGCGGGCGTGCTGAGCGGTCAGGTTCTGCGCGACCCGCTCCGCCTGTTCGAGGTCGCGCGGCCCGACGGCGGCCCGGGGCTCGATTTTCCGCGGCTCGGGAGCGCGGCCCCGGTCGAAGCGCTCATCCGGAACCACGATTCCACACCCGCTCCGGGAGCGCCCGCTCCCGAACTCTCCGCCGACGAGCGTGCGATCCTCATCCGCGTCGGCAGCGTCGAGCCGGCCGGCAACCTTGATGTTGCGCGTCGCCTGGTTGATCTTGCCGCCCACCACACGGGGCGTGCGAACAGCGCGCATCTGCGCGTCCATATCGGTGGCCCCGCCCCGATCGCGGCCGCCGCGGCGCGGGCGATGCGACAGGATGCCGTGTGGGCGACGGGCGTCTCCGTGGCGCTGGTGGCGGTGCTGTTCGCGGTGTTCTACCGCCGCTGGTCCGCCGCGCTGCTGGTTGGTGGCGTGGCGTGCGCGGGCATGTTCGTGGGTGTGGGCTCAGTGGCGGTTTTTCTTGATGAGGTCTCACCGCTGGGGGCCATGGTGGCCGCGTTGCTGGTCGGGTTGGGCACGGATTACGGCATCCACTTTCTTTCGCACTACAACGCCGCGCGCGCGGAGGGGCACGGCAGCGAAGAGGCCGCCGCCCGGACCGCCCGGCAGATGGCCGTGCCCATCGCCACCAACTGCCTCACGAGCGTTTTCGGGTTCGCGTCGCTCTGGCCGTCGCAGATCAAGATGCTCAGCGACTTTGCCGCCCTGGGCGGGGCGGGGCTGCTCGGGGCGCTGGTGGCGGTCTTCGTGCTGTTGCCCGCCGTGCTGAGCGTTGCGGACCGGAACCGACCCCAGCGCGCCTCGGGCATCGACGGCCTGGGCAGGGTCGCCGGCATGATCGCCCGCCGGCCCCGTTCGGGCATGGTGGTCTGCGGCGTGGCGCTCGCCACGGCCGTGCTGGCCGCCGCGGGGCAGGGCTTTTCGCTGCGGTTCGAGCCCGACGTGTCGGTGTTGCACCCGCGCCCCAACCCGGCCCTGGATGCCACGCGGTTCATCATGGAGCGCTTCGCGGGCCGGGGCGAGGTTGTGCCCATCGAGGTCGAGAGCCCGTCGCCCGAGGGGCTGGTGGCGGCGGCCCACGAGGCCGCCAACGCGATCCGTGGCGCCAGCCCGCCCATTCCGGGCCTGGTGCGAGTGGCGGGGCTGCATCAACTGGTGCCCGACCCGCGGACCGCGCCGGCCCGGGCGGCACGCCTTGCCGCGTTTGATGGCGCCGCCGCGCTCGCGGCCTTCGATCAGGCCCTCGACGCGAGCGCCTTTGACCCGGCCGCCTACGCCGGGTACCGGCGCTGGTTGGCATCGCTCCTTGCCGCGCACGAACCCCCGACCATCGCGGACGTGCTGTCCGTTCCGGCCCTCTCGCGGCGCGTGCTTGTGCGCGCCGCGGCGGGCGGTTCTCGCCCACCACCCGCGCGCACGGTCCTGCTCGTTTCGTTGGCACAACCGCTTGCCGATCGGGCCGTTCGCACGGCGACGATCGGCGCGCTCACGGCCAGCCTGAAGGGGCAACCGGGCGCAACCGTGGCCGGGTTCGCCGCCGTTTCAGAAGAACTGGACGCGGCCGTGCGGGCCGACCTGCCACGTTCGGTGGCGCTCTCGGTGGGGCTGGTGCTCGTGTGGCTGCTCATTATTTTTCGCCGACCGCTCGACGTGCTGCTCGCCCTCCTCCCGCTCGTGTTCGCGGGCGGCGCAACCGTGCTCTTCATGATGGCCACGCGCCAGAGCCTGAACCCGATAAACTGCATAGCCATCCCCCTGCTTGACGGCATTGCCGTTGACGCCGGCGTGTTCCTCGTGGCGGCCGCTCGCAGGCACGGCGCAACCCGCGCCGGCCTCGTCAATCACCTGCGCTCGACCACGCACGCCGTGATCCTCGCCGCGGCCACCACGTTCACGGCGTTCATGGCCCTGGGCATGAGCCACACACCCGCGATCCGGTCGCTGGGCCTGGTGGCGTCCGTGGGCATCATCGCCGCGCTGGGCGCGGCCCTGCTGCTGCTGATGCCGATCCTGATCCTCCGGGCACCGCCGGCGTCCGCGGCGAAGGCTCCCCACGCCCCAGGCCCGTCCGGGGTCCGTCCATAGCCGCGAGAAGGGTCGTGTGGAGGACCACCAGGGCCTCAACAAGCGCTTTCTCAAGGCGATCGCCCAGCACCTCGGGCCGCAGCGGCTCACCGTAGATGATCCCGTAGCGGGTGCGGAACAGCGGCAGCCAACTGCGCGGCCTGCGATAGGCGGCCGAGTTCACGATCACGCACGGCACAACACACGAGCGGCTGAGGGCCGCGATGCGGCCGATGCCGGGGCGGATTCGGCGGGTGGAGACCACCGACTCGTCTCCCGATCGAAGGCCGCCTTCGGGGAACATGCCCACCATGCGGCCGCGCGCGAGCCTTCCCAGGATGATCCGGACCGTCTTGCTGTCGGGTCGTGCCCGATCGAGCGGGAAGGCGTTGAGCGAGCCGTAGAACCAGGCGACGATGGGGTTGCGGAAGACCTCCACGATGCTGACAAAGTCCAGCAATCGCGGCGTGTGCGCGATGAGCAGGGCCACGTCGTACGCGCTCTCGTGCGTTGATGCCAGGATGCAGGTGCCCGCCGTGCCGGGGCAATCGGGGCCGGTGCGCCGGCACGTGGCGGGCGGAACATGCTCCACCCCGAGCACGACGGGCGCCGCGCTGAGCCAGAACACCGGCCTGCCCACGAACCGGACGAACCTGTAGAACGCATCACCCATGTGGCATGGCTCCGCGGGCACCTCGCTCACGGCACGTCGGTGTCGCGCAGCCCGGTGCGCTCAAGCAGGTCGTTGTAGGTGCGCACAAACTCCGCTTCCAGCCGACCGGCCGTCTCCCGGCGGTCGGCGCGGCGGGAGCCGCTCCCCCGGGCGGGAAGCACCTCGCGACCGAACGCGACCCACACGCGCCCGCGCCGGAACGGCACCCACGCAGCAAGGCGGTTGAGCGTGTGCGTCCCCAGCACCACCACCGGCACGATCGGCAGGCGTGCCGCGACGGCGATGGTGCAGACCCCGTGCTTGATCGGCCCGGCGCGCATGGCCGAGCGGGCCCCGTGGGCCACGCCGCCTTCAGGAAACATGCCCACCACCTCGCCCGTGCGTGCCAGCGCCACGGCCTTGCGAACCGCCGGCAGAGAGTTGCCGAAGCGGTCAACGGGGAACGCGCCGCCCAGGCGAAGCACCGCCGCGCCCCACCACCACCGATAGAACTCCACCCGGGCCATCCATCGGACCCGTCGCCGGAGGATCGCCCCGACAATGAAGGGCTCGAGGTGGCTGTGGTGCGTGCTGGCCAGGATGAACCCGCCCGGCCGCTGAGCGCGATCGGCATGAACCACCACCTGACGGATGCACTGAAACCTGATGAATCGGCACGCCAGCCAGCACAACCAGTAGAACGCGGGTATCACAGGGTTGATGATGGTACGATTCCGCGCGGCCGACGGCGCTCGTGTCTGGACGCCGGGCGGCCGCCACACCCGTGGCCGAACCGGGCGCCGGCCAACCAGACCACGGGCACGACCTCGTATGCACTCAGTCGGCACGCTCGGCCAACCCGGGAGCAAGTCGCACGCGCCCCACCGCGCCGCGAGTGCCGAGCGCCTCCGCCCCGGCCCGCCGCCCGTCGCGGGCACGACCCACCCACCCTCGCGCGTGCTGGGCGCCTTCTTTGCGCTCGCCGAACGCTCGCCGCAACTGGCCGTCGCCCTGAGGCCCCTGGTGGTGCCGCTCGTGCCGTGGTTTTCCGCCGGGATACGCGCGAGCACACGCCGCAACGCGGGCCGGATTTTCGGTCGGCCGCTCGCACCCGCCGAGCAGCGGGCCTTCACCCGGCAGGTGGTCGCCAACTTTTACGCGTTCGTTACGGATGTGGCGCGCGTGAGTCGGTTCGCATCAGATGCCCGCCTGAGCGATGAACTCGTGGGGAACGTCTCCGGCGAGGGCGAGTATGTGGCCGCGCGGGCCGGAGGGCGGGGCGCCGTGCTGGCCACGGCCCACCTGGGCTCGTTCGAGGCGGGGCTTGTCGCCCTGCGGCGGGTGGAACCCGTCGTCCACGTTGTCTTCAAGCGCGACCCGTGCGCCCCCTTCGAGCGGATGCGTTCGGCGCTGCGACGCTCGCTGGGCGTGCTGGAAGCGCCCGTGGACGACGGCCTGCGCACCTGGCTCCGCCTCCGCGACGCGCTGCTCCGCAACGAGGTGGTCGTGATGCAGGCCGATCGCGCCCTGCCCGGTCAGCGGTCGGCCGTGGTCGCCTTTCTCGGCGGGAGCCTTCGGGTTCCCACCGGCCCGGCCCGGCTCGCCCGCCTCACCGGCAGCCCCATTGTGCCCGTCTTCGCCGCCCGGCGCGCCGACGGACGGCACGACATTCACCTGGGGCGGCCGATCGACGCGAACGAACCGGCCAGCGCCGGGGGCGATGGTGCGGTCCTCGCCCTCGCGCGAGCGATCGAGGCGGTGGTTGCACAGCACCCCGCGCAGTGGCTGGTGCTCGACACGGTGTTTGAGGAGGACCGCCGTGCCGGATGCTGAAGGCACCCCTCGTACAGAGCATGACCACCGGATTGTGCTGACCGGCATCGGTCTGTGTACGAGCCTGGGGGCCGATGCCGAATCCACGTGGCGAGCGATCCTCCGCGACAGGGTGGGCATCGGCCCGCTGACCGAGGTCGAGTCTCCGCTTCCGGTCGGCAGCGAGGGGGGCCAGGCCGCATCGCTGCCCGCCGACTACCGCCCCGACCTTCCACGCGAAGCCCGCGCCCTGCGCTGGACCATCGAGCACGCGCTGGCGGATGCCGGCATCGAGGGCTCCTGCCGGTCCCTCGGCATGGCGGACCGCCGCTGCGTGATGCTCGGCACCACGCTGCATGGTCTGCGCGCGGGCGGGCGGTTCCTGCGATCCGGCCGGGCCGAGGAACTTCGCATGTTTCTGGCGGGCGCCACCGCGGCTCAGGCGCTGGCCGGGTTGGGGCTAGAAGGCGGCTGCGCCACCACCTGCTCGGCGTGCTCATCCAGCCTGGGCGCCGTGGCGCTGGGCGCCACGCTGCTGGAATGCGGAAGGGCCGACCTGGTTGTCGCGGGCGGCTACGACGCGATCAGCGAATACTCGTGGGGCGGGTTCAACGCACTCCGCCTCATCGCCCCGTCGCCGCTGAGGCCCTTCTGTGTCGGCAGGCAGGGGATGAAGGTGGCCGAGGGCTACGGCATCGTGGTCCTCGAAACGGCCGCCAGCGCCCGCGCCCGTGGCGCACGGGCGATCGCGTGCCTGAGCGGCTGGGGCGAGTCGGCCGATGCGTATCACCTCACCAAGCCGCACCCCGGGGGCGAGGGGCCGCTCGCGGCCATGCGTGCCGCGCTGGCGCACGCCGGCATCGCCCCGCGGGCCCTGGGGCTCATCGCGGCGCACGCAACCGGCACGCCCGACAACGATGCCGCCGAGTTCGCCGCGCTGTCGGCCCTGCTGGGACCCTGCCTGCCGGCCGTGCCCGTGGTGGCGCACAAGAGCCGGCTGGGCCACACGCTCGGCGGCGCCGGCGCGATCGAACTGGCCCTGTCCGCCCTGGCCCTGCGAGATCAACTCGCCCCCGGCACCGCGAACGTAACCCCGGCCGATGTCGAGTTTGCGGGCCTCACGGTGCCGACCGGAACCGCCGCACATCGCGAGATCAATCACACCCTCAACACCTCGCTGGGCTTCGGCGGGGCCAACACCTGCGTGGTTCTTTCCCGCCCCGCAACCACGCCCGCGCCGCCCGCCGCGCCCTTCACGCAGACGCCCTGCATCACGGGCATGGGCGTGGTGCTGCCGGGGGCGATCGGGCTTGCGGAGTTCGCGCTGCGCGCAAGCCAGGCAGGCCGCACACCCGCGCACACCCCGCTGAGCGATGCCGCGCTGGCCGGGTTTTCCACCGCCCGGCGGGCCCGCCGGATGAGCCCTTGCGTAAGGTACGCGCTCGCCGCGGCCGAACTGGCGCTCCGCGATGCCGCGCTGCTCGACGACCACGCACGGCTCGCCACCGCCTCGTGCCTGCTCGGCTCGATGCACGGTTCGATCGGCTTCTGCACCGACTATTACTCGCAGATCGTTCGTGAAGGCGTGCTCACCGCGAACCCGGTGCTGTTCGCGGAGGGCGTTCCCAACGCCGCCGCGGCTCACATGAGCACGACCTTCGGGATTCGGGGCTCGTGCCAGATCATCATCGGCGCGCGGACGGCCGGGCTGGACGCGCTGGCGCTCGCGGCCCTGCGCGTGCGGAGCGGGGCAGCGCGGGTCGTGCTGGTGGTCGCCACCGAGGAGCAGAGCGACACGGCCGATGCCGCGTACACCACGCTCGGCCTGCGCGCCCACAGCCACGGCGCGGCCACGGGCTTTACGAGTTCGCACGGCGCCGTGGCCTTCGTGGTCGAAGCCGCGGCATCCGCGGCCGCGCGCGGCGCCCGACCGTGGGCACGGCTCGGGCGATCGGCCGCGGCGTTTCTCGGACCCGCGGGCGTGCCGCGGGCCGTCGCACGCGTCCTGGAGCGGCTGGGCGCTGCGACGCAGGTCGTCGGCTCGTCAAACGGCACGTGGCTGGACCGGGCCGAGGCCGCGGGCATCCGCCACCGGTGCCGGTCGCGCACCCGGGTTCTTTCGGCCAC
>CAZNEU010000267.1:0-6879 GCA_964571915.1 uncultured Phycisphaeraceae bacterium | reverse complement strand
GACGACCCCTCTTTTCGCGGGCGCTTCGGCCGGGCCTCTCTGGACCGGACCCTTGCTTTTGACGCCCCCGGTCTTTTCCTCGTCCGTCTGGGGCCGGACCGCACTCTTGTAAAGAGGCAACCGGCTCTTCGAGCGGTTGGTCACGATCACTTTTCCCGCCGCGAGGGTCATCAGGCCCAGCGCGGCATAACGCACGGAGGCCACGCGACGGGCAAATCCGACCACCACCACGGCGATCGCGAGAACACCCCACCAGATGGAGACCGCGGCCAGGGCCGCGCGGGGCTCGGCCAGTGTCATTTCGGCAAGCCGCACGACTTCCAACGTGCTCGCGTAGAGGCCACCCAGTGCGATCATCCACAACGACGCGCGTCGCATCAGCGAAGGCGAATGGCGCGGGATCAACCACACACCCGCGAGCAGCGCCGCGGCGGCCCAGGTGCCGCTGTGCAGGCCAAAGGCAGGCATCGGTTCTGTCAGACCCGTCCCGCCCGGCGCGACAAACGCCGCGACCCAGGCGGCCAGCGACGCGGCCGCCGGGATCATCGCCAGCGTGTCCAGCCCGGCGCGCACCACACGCCCGAGGCCCAGCGAGAGCACCAGAGCGAGTGCCATCCAGATGAACATCAGCGCGGCGGCCTCTGTACCGCCGTTCAGGGGCGAGGCGGTGAGGAGGAGCACGCCGACCAGGGCCGCGCACACCGGCGCAGCAAGCGGTCGCGTGGCGGGGCCGGCACCGTCAGCGGAAGGCCGGGCACGCCGAAGCAACTCCGCCGCGGCAAGCCACGCAGCGCCGGCGGATGCCGCCAGCAACATCCACCATGAGAACTCGATACCCCAGCGCGTCGCAAGCGGTGCGGCCATGGTGGTGAAGAACAGGTCGTAGGCGACCAACCGTCCCCCGCCGATCGCCAGCAGCAGCACGCCGTAGATGCGCAGGCCGCGCGCGCCGACCCAGTTCCCGGCCACGATTGCAGCCAGGCCCAGCGCCAACCACACCACCACCGCGGCCGCGCCTGACACGCCCAGCGCGATCGCCGCGATAAGCAGGCCCGCCGCTTGCACCAGCAGTACCGCGCCGAAACTCTCACCGTCGGTCCGCGGCTTGTCCGTCAGCACACGCAGGCCCCCGGCAAGCACCTGCCCGAGCACGACGCACGGGCCGATCGCCGCGGTGGGTGCGATCCACTCGGGCAGCAGGTTGGTGCGGTCCAGCAGCCACGCCGCCAGCCCGACGGCCCAGGTGCTGGCCGACACGCTCGCTGCCACGGCCATCGTCGCGCTGGCGGAGAGGCGCAGCGGCGTGCGCGGCACTTGGTCGTCATACATGGGCTCGGGCAGCACGCCAGACCGGAGCGAGACCGCGTGGCCCGCGTGCATCAGGCCCCACGCCAGCGCGAGGAACACCAGCGCGATCTCCGGCGCGGCGAGCCCCTGGGAAAGTACCCACGGCGTGCCGAGCAGCAGCGTGCCCGTCCACACCACGCCCGCAACCAGCCGGAAGTGGCCGCGCTTCCACGCCGCGAGCGCCAGGCCGCCCGCGAGCAGAACCAGCAGATAGATGGGGAGAACCAGGGGCGACGGGTTGGCCGTGCGCACCAGGAGCGGCGCGAGGTAGCCACACAGAAGCGAAATGACGGCAACGGCCGCGAGGTTGGCCCGCACCGCGGCCCCAATGCCTAGCGCCGCGGTCAGGGCCAGCAGCACGAAGGCGACGCCGGGAGAGAGCAACGAGAAGAACGCGTACGCGGCGTAGGCCGACAAGTAGACCACGCCCACGCCCGCGGCCAACAGGCCCGTCGCCGCCCAGGCGTTGATGCGCCGGCGCGCGAGTTCGCCCGTGAGCAGAAGCATCATGCCGAACGCCGTGCCTACGACGCAACGCGCCCCCGGCCGGATGAGGCCCAGCCAGCCCTGATCGACGGCCAGTTTCATGAACAGCCCCAGACCCATCACCACCACCAGCGCCCCGGCGATGGCAAAGAGCCGCCCGCCGATGCGCTGCTCGAGCACGTCGCGGACCGGCGCCCGACCACCCGGCGCGGGCGTTGCTGGGGCACTGAGCGCGCCAGATGATTGATGCGCTGGTTCAGCGGCGGTCGGCGTGCTGCCCTGCACACCCGCAACCGATGCGAGCCGCCCCACTCGACCGGTTCTCGATGCCGCCAGCGGCGAGCGCCGCAGTTCGTCCTCGTGTTCGAGGGCCGCGACGCGGCTCTCGAGGTCTCGAACACGGTCGAGCAGTGAGCGGCTTTCCGGTTCGGGCGTGGGGCGCATATGCCAGCTCCGAGATCGCGCGTTCATGCAAACACGAATATATATCGTAACTCTTCCGCCGTCTGCAAGAGCCCGTGCGAGTCGGCGGGTCTCCGCGGCTTCGGAAAATCCGGGCCGTTGGCGGGTACGCAGGGCAACCGCTCTGCTGGGCGGCGCGGACCGGCGGCTGGCTGATCGAGATCGTCAAAACGCACCCACACGCACGCGAAGTTCATCGTGCTGCCCGAACGCTGGATCGTGGAGCGCACCTTCGGGTGGCACGGTCGATACCGACGCCTGAGGAAGGACTATCAAATCACGACTCGGAGCAGCGAATCGATGATCTACACCGCCATCATGAATCTGATGCTCCACCGCCTCGCGCCGGAGTGAACTGCCTTCTCACACAGCCTCTCAAACAAGAAGCCGGCGTTGGAAAGTCAGCACCCTTGGTAATACGCCGTGATGAAATCACCCAGGTTGTCCGGGAATGGCGCGTTGCACTGCCCGCTGAAGTCGGGCGTGAACGCCGTCTTGTACCCGTCGTCGTACGGCGGGTCGTTGCCGGGGCAGGGGATCGCATACCCGCCGGGGCCGGGCACGTGCGGCACCGTGTAGTAATCCGTAATGAAGTCGCCCAGGTCGTCCGGGTTCAGCGAGCCGTCAATGTTGTAATCCAAGGGGCACGACGGTGCCGCGGCAGACCCGGCCCAGAACCCGCCGGTCAGCGAAAACGTGCCGCCCGTCATCGGCCCACCCGCATCGGGCTGGCCGATGGTGCCCGAAAGGCTGAAGGTGCCGCCGGTGCTGGTGCCGCCGCCGCCGTCAATCGTGTGCCAGGGAATCGCCAGTTGCGCTCGGGCCGGGGATGCCACGAAGGCGAGGGCGGCCGCGGCAAGAATCACGAGTGTGCGTGCGCGAAACATCTGTTGCTCTCCGAAGGTTTCACCCACCCGCAAGGCTGGCCCGGCGTGCGGGTGCCGCGTGTACACGGGCGAACCCACCTCATCACTCTAACGCACGCTGGTCCAAAATGCGAACAAGATCGCTTCCGACCCGCGCGAATCACGCCCCGCGCTGCGGATTCCGTACGGGGTGGTTTGGACGCTGTTTGTACGCCGCACCGTCCAGGGGGGCTGGTGGCGATACCCCGGGCCGCAGCGATGCCAAAGCCCAACCTTCGCTGCGCGAGCGAAAAAGAATCCCCAGCGTCCACACCCGCTCATCAATCGTCTCGGCCACCAGGCCCACCCGCGGGGCGTACCACGAGCGGGTCAGCACCTCCACGCGGGCCGGGCCCAGGTCGGCCTCAAAGATTGTGAGCACGCGCCGGCACTCGAACGTGCCCGCCGGCGTGCCCACGGTCTGGTCCGCCTCGTACACGATGGTCTGCCTCGCCTCCCCCTGCGTCTTCACCTTCCCGGGCGCGGCGATCGGATGCACCACCATCCGGAAGGCTTGCGTGTGCGCGACTCCAGCCTCCAAGGCGCCGGGCATGGCCACCAGCGCGGGCTCGAAAACGGTGAACACATCGTCGCGCGCTTCGGTGCTCCGCTCGATCAGCAGCGCCCCGTCCGGCCCCAGACGCATGTCGAGCGTGGACCGGGTCTGCTCGAGCGCGGCAGCCGAGGCAGCGGGCGCGCCGGGCTCCACCTCCGCCCGCGTCGTGCTGATCCGCCCGTCCGCCCCATCTTCGCGCTGCGTGAGCAATCCGTTGGGCTGTTCTTCAAGCACCGACACGAACAGCGCCTCGGCGGGCACATCCATGCTCGCCTCGCGGCCGGTGAGCGCGCCCGACGGTGGCCGCTCCGGCCCCAGTGTGAGCACACCCCCGACCACACCAGCCACGGGCCCAACCAACTGCTTCGCGCACGCCCCGCACCACAGCACCGCCGCGCACAGGCCCGCGCCTGCCGCGGCCCACCCACGCCCTGCCGCCCTGTTTGCACGCATGGCCAAGCCTATCACGCACCGGCCGCGCATGGTCATTACACTTGTGGCATGAACGTGGCCCGTCGTAAACCAGTGATTTTTCCCTGTGTGCTGCTGGCCGCGCTGCTCGCCTCGTGCGATGAGGCCTCCAGGCAGCGGGCCGAGCAGAGCGGGAGCATCTTCGGCGCCTTCACGCCCCAGAAGCCCCTCGACGCCGCCAAGGACATGATCAACCCCTACGACGCCGACAAGCGCTACCGCGGCACCAACGCCATCGCCAACGCGCCTTTCGGCGGCGGCGAGGTCTACATCAAGGTCTACGAAGACCAGATCAGGAACGACCCGGACACGGGCGTGCGGGCCGTCGCCGCGCGGGCACTCTCGCTCCACGGCCGGCCGGAGCACGCCGAACTCATCATCCCGCTGCTCACCGTGAAGGACGATCGCCGCGTGCGGTTGGAAGCCGCGCGGGCCTTGCAGCGCATCCACGCCGACAAGGCGGTGGACCCCCTCATCGCCGCCACCGACCCCAAACGCGAGTTCGATCACGAGGTGCGGGCCGAGGCGGCCGCGGCCCTCGGGCAATACGCCCAGGGCAAGGTGGCTCAGGCCCTTATCGCCGCGCTGGATGATGACCACCTCGTCGTCAACATCGCGGCCCACGACTCGCTCAAAACGCTCACCGGCCAGAGCCTGCCCCCCGACCGCAAGGCATGGCTGAGTTGGCTGACCGAGTCCAGGGCACCCTTCGCGCAGCAGCGGGCGTACATCTACCCCGTGTACCGCCGCGACAAGACCTGGCTGGAGTACGTCCCCTTCGTGCCCCTGCCGCCCAACGAAACCGCCGCCTCGCCCGTGGGCATGCCGCCGGTCGTGAACACGGGGGGGTGAGAAAAGTTGACGCGTTGGCGAGGCGACGGTGCGGCCGCGAGCGCGACTGGGGGGCTCACCTCACCCTGCTCACCACGCCCAACCCCACCGCCGCCGCCACCGACATCGGCACCTTCACCAGCGTGCCGACCAAGTACGGCCACAAGCCCATATTCAGCGTCGTCGCCCAGTCGGCCCGCATCACCATCTTCAGCCACGGCAGGCCGCAGGCGAACACGATCACGTTCCCCACCACCGCGGCCACGATCGCCGCGCGGAGCGATGAGGTGCCGCGCGCACGTGCCCGCCGCACCATCAACCCCGCCGCCGCGCTCGCCGCCACAAACCCCAGCAGATAACCGCCGGTCGCGCCCAGCGCCACACGCACGCCGCCGTCGGCCCCCGCGAACACCGGCAGGCCCGCAACGCCCGCCAGCACATACAGCACCATGCTCGAGGCGCCCAGCGCAGGCCCCAGCACCAGCCCGGACACGATCACCGCGAAGGTCTGCAGCGTCACCGGCACCGGCGATCCCGGCATAGGCACGCTGATCTGCGCACACGCGGCGGTCAGCATCGCGCACAGCACCACGCCCAGCACACGCTCGGCTGGCGCGGCCGTTTGCCACCGCCACAACGTGGAGGAGGCCCACACGCGCGCCGAATCAGCCGCGGCAGTGGGGGCGGTGGAAACGGGTGGGAACTTGGCGGCTTGCGTGTCCAGTGCGCTCATGCGGGTAGGTCCTTGTCGTGCGTTTCCGCGGCGGGCGTGCCGCTCACGGGCTTGCCGCCGATCGTCAGTTTGGCGGGTCGCTCGCCCTTCTTGCGGCGAGCGCGGGCCGAGAGAAAGGGTATCGGCAGCACGCCCCGCAGCAAGTACACAAGTGCCGCCGCGAACGCCAGGGTCACCAGCCAGAACTCGAGGGTACGAAAAGGCAAGTGCATGAGCCGCTCGGGAGATGCCGAAACCCGTACGCAGAGGTTACGGAGGAAGCGGAGGAACGCAGAGGCGGTGCAGGGCGGGACACGCAGGCCACGCCGCGACAGGGATCAAAGGCAGATTGGACGCGGATAAACGCAGATGAACGCGGATCCGGAGAAGACCAGCCACAGATGAGCACAGATACGCACAGATCGGAAGGGTGGGCAAGGCCATGGCATCCATCCCGTTCCGCCTTCTCCATAGCATCTTCCGTCTCGTTCCGTGTTCTCCCCAATCCTGTCCTGATCTGCGTTTATCCGCGTTCAGTCGCCGCGGCGACCCTTCGGTCCGCGTCCAAAACCGTCCGTCTCTGCGTTCCTCCGCTTCCTCCGTAACCTCTGCGTACGGCCTTTGCTAACCGCCAGCCACCTTGAACGCTATCCACGCCGCGGCATACGCCACCGCGCTCATCCAGGCCAGTTGCAGCAGGGCCCACTTCACGTGCCCGCTCTCCCGGGCCGTTACGGCCAACGTCGGCAGGCACTGCATCGCCAGCACGAAAAACACCAGCAGCGACCACGCCACCGGCGGCGTGAAGATCAGCGCCTTGCCGTCATCCCGGGTCGCCGTCGCCACCCCATCCAGCACGCCCTCGGCCTCCGGGTCATCCGCCCCCGTCGTCACGATCGACATCGTGCTCACGAACACCTCGCGGGCCGCGAAACTCGCCATCACGCCCACCGTCAAGCGCCAGTCATAGTCCATCGGCGCAAACACCGGCTGCACAAACCGCCCGATCGAGCCCATGAAACTCCGGCTCTTCGCATCCGCCGCCCGCATCCGGTCCGCCTGTCTCGAGAGTTCTGCCGCCCGCTCCGGCTCCGCCGCCACCACCGCCG
>CAZNEU010000266.1:0-4228 GCA_964571915.1 uncultured Phycisphaeraceae bacterium | reverse complement strand
GGGGGGGTGCGCCACCCCACCAGGAACATCACCAGCGAACCCAGCATGAACACCGCGAAACTCACGCGATAGCCCGCCCAGCGGGCAAGGTACGTGGCCACGAAGTTGGCGAAGATGTTCACCGTGAGGTACGCGATCGTGATCTTCATCACGAACCGCTTCACCTCCGTCGGCTCCATGCCCGCCTCTTTGGCCACCGTGCGGGCCACGTCCGGCGCGAAGAAGAGGAACGCCCACACGGTGGTGAGCGCGATGGAGGTGAGCACCAGCGTGATGATGGTGATGCGCGCCAGCCTGCCCCGGAAGAGTTCCGCCACCGCGGGCACGCGGCTGGTGTCGGCCTTCACCCACTCCTCGGGCTCGGGAACGGCCCAGCGAATCCACACCGTGAGAAACGCCGGCAGCACGCCGACCACAAACACATACCGCTCGGGCAGGCCCGCCATGATGCCCGCTGTCAGCGCGGCGGCAATGCACCCCACCTGGTACCCGGACTGGAGCAGCGCGCTCGCCCACGCCCGGTGCCGCGCGGGGAGCGTTTCGGAGACGAGCGCGGAGCCCGCGGCCCATTCGCCGCCGATGCCCAGCGCGGCCAGGAACCGGAAGATCAGCAGGTGCCACCACTGGGTGCTCAGGGCTTGCATCCCCGTGAACACCGCGTACATCAGCACCGTGATCGTCAGCGTGCGGACCCGCCCGAGCCGGTCGCCGATTCTTCCGAAGAAGGCCCCGCCCACGGCCCAGCCCACGAGGAACGCCGCCTGGATGATCGCGGCCTTGCTGAACACCTCGCTATCGGCCTGCTGCTTGTGCAGCAGCGTGGTTACGAACGGGATCGCCACCATCACGTACAGATACCCGTCGAGCCCATCGAACATCCATCCCAGCCACGCGGCCACAAGGGCCTTCTTCTGGACAGAGGTGAGCGGCGCGCGGTCGGTGTCGGGCGATGTCATCGCCGAGAGATTACCACATTGGCACGCCCACGATGAGGGCGCGCAGCGCCCGAATCGTGGCGCTGCCGGCCACACGCCGCCCACGCCCAACCGATCGGACGCACTTTCACATCCGCTCCACCGTCGGTATCCCCAGCGTGCCCAGCGTGTCGGCCAGCACTCGCTCGGTGAGGCGGCAGAGCGCCAGCCGCGCGGTGCGGGTCGCCTCATCCGGGGCGGCCAGCACCGGGCAGGCATCAAAGAAGGTGCTGAACGCACCGGCGAGTTCGTACGCGTACGCGCACAGGCGGCTGGGCATGCACACCTCTGCCGCGCCGCGCACCGCCGAGGGGAAACGCAGGAGCGTGAGCGCCAGGGTTTTTTCGGCGGGTTCGCGGATCAGGAACGCGGACGGGACGTCCGCCCCACCCGGCACATCCGCCCCGCCCGGCACGGCGATGCCGCGCTCCGCGGCCTTGCGAAAAATGCTGCGCATGCGCACCAGCGCGTACAGGAGATACGGCCCGGTGTTGCCCTCGAAGGCGAGCATGCGCTCGGGGTTGAAGGAGTAGTCCTTCATCCGTTCGTTTGAGAGGTCGGCATAGCGGATCGCCGCGACACTCACGGCCCACGCCACGTGCGCCTTCTCATCCGCCGTCAGGTCCGTCTCGCGCGCGTTCACCGCCGCCAGCGCAATGGCCTGCGCATCATCCAGCACGTCCGACAGACGCACGTTCTCGCCCGAGCGCGTCTTGAAGGGCTTGCCGTCGTTGCCCAGCACCATGCCGAACGCCGCGTGCTCCAGCGTGCCGTCCGGCTTACCGGGGCGGGTCGTGAAGCCCGCCTTCCTCGCCGCCGCGAAGACCTGGCGGAAGTGGTCGGCCTGGCGGGCATCGACGGTGTACACCACGCGATCCGCCCCCAGTTTCTGCACGCGCTGCCGCACACCCGCCATGTCCGTCGTCGCGTAGAGGAAGCCCCCGTCGCGCTTGCGGATGAGGCAGGGAGGGAGGTTGGGCTCGGCGTCGCTAATCTTGACCACCAGCGCGCCGTCGTCTTCAACCGCGATGCCGCGGGAGACGAGGTCGGCCACCATGGGCGCGAGTTGGTCCGCATACGCGGACTCGCCCATCGTGTGCTCGCTCGCCACGTTCGCGTTCAAGCGCTTGGCAATCGCCAGGCACGCGGCGAGCGTGACATCGCTGAGTGTCTTCCAGACCGCGTACACGGCGGGGTCTTTGGCCTGGAGTTTGAGAAGCACGCCCTTGGCCCGATCCACATTCTCGCGCGCGCCCGTGGTCTGGGCCTCCAGTTCGGCGATGATCTTGGGGCCCATGTTCCAGGTGCGGGCCGCGAGCAGGCCGCGCTCATCGGAGGCGCACTCGCCCTGCGCGGCCTTGTACGCCCTGTCGAGCATGGCCAGCGTGATGGTACCGAGGTCGAGTTCGCCCGCCGCCTGCATCCGCATGAGTCGGTCGCAGACCATGGCGATGGGCAGGCCCCAATCCCCGAAATGGTTCTGCCGAAAGACGCGGCAGCCCAGCCGCTCAAACACACGCGCGTTGGTGTCGCCGATGACCGTGGAACGCAAGTGCCCGATGTGCATCTCTTTGGCGAGGTTGACGCCGCAGAGATCGACGACGACGGTTTGCTGGTCGGCGGGCGAGGGAGGAGGGAGGCCCAGGTGCGGACCGGCCAGCCGCGCGAGCAGCGCGCCCAGCGCAGCGGGCCGGAGGGTGATGTTGATGAAGCCGGGACCGGCGATGGAGGCCTCGGTGATGGGCTCGGTGAGCGCGTCGGGCGTGTTGGCTTCGGGTTGCTGGGCGAGCGCGGCGACGATGGCCTTGGCGACTTCGCGCGGAGGCTTGCCGACAACCTTAGCCAGGCTCATCGCGGCGTTGGACTGGAAGTCGCCAAACTGCGAGTTCTTGGACGCGGTGATGGCGGGGTCGATTGGAGCGCCGCTCGCGGCTGCATCCGGAAGCGCGGCCGCGATGGCGGCGGAGAAGTGCGCGGCAAGGATGGTGAGGGGATCGAAGGACATGGTGTATTCAAGTGATTCGGATCAGGTGGAGCAGACGATATGCTCATGCGTACAAGGGGTGCAGACCCGTGAATACCACTGCCTACTTCCGTGATGTGGTGCGCCCCAAACGGCCGTACCTGACAGATGGCGTTCTCGCGACGGTGATCGCTTCGCCCGACGCACGCCACATACAATCCGACGGTCGTGCCCGCCTGTGGAAGCGAGTCGCGGGGCTGAACGACCGATGGGTTCGCGTGGTGCTTCTGAGTGACGGCAACACGGTTCACAACGCCTTTCTTGATCGCGACGGTCCCCCCGCGCGGCCCGGAGCCACGGCATGAAGATTCGCTACGACAAAGAGACCGACTCGCTCTACATCGAGTTGGTGGAGCGGCCCTCGGTCGAGTCTCGCGAGGTAGCTGCGGGGCTGGTGGCGGACTTTGACGCGCAGGGGCGTGTGATCGGGCTGGACATTGAGCACGCGAGCACGATGCTTGACCTGACCACGCTGGAGACCGACTCGATGCCAAGCCGCGTGTTGAAGGTGGCGTGAGGGCCTGACAACACACGCGCCAACTCAGCCGAGTGTTCTCGTGCCGAAGTCCAGCCGCATGGCCTTCTTGGCGAGCGCCAGCGTCTCTTCGGCAAGCACGTTGGCACGCTTCACGCCCGCGCGGATCACCTCCAGAACCCTCACGTCGCCCTGCGGGCCGTCGAGCGCGGCACGCCGCGCACGCATCGGCTCCAGCAGCGCGTTGATCGCCTCGCCCAGTTCGGCCTTCACGTGGCCGTCGCCGAGGTTGTCGCCCGCCACGTAGCGGCGTTTGAGGTCTGCCGCGCGGTCGGGGTTGCTGCTGCCGATGAACGCATCCACGTACTGCATCAGCACGTTGTCGGCGTTGCCGGGTTCGGTGGGGCTCTGGCGGCCGGTGGTGATGCGGTTGATCTTCTTCTGCACGTCCTTGGCGGAGTCGTAGAGGAACACGGCGTTGTTGAGCGACTTGCTCATCTTGTTGGTGCCGTCCAGCCCCACAAGCCGCCCGATGCGCCCGATCTTCGCCCGCGGCACGGGAAACACGGCCGCCGCCCCCGCGCTGCCGGGGCGCGCGTGCTCATCGGCCACCACGCGATTGCCCACGCCGCAATACAACTGGTTGAACTTCAGGGCCACATCGCGGCACATCTCAATGTGCGCCTCCTGATCCTGCCCCACCGGCACCAGTTCGGGGCGGAACGTGAGGATGTCCGCACACTGCCCCACCGCGTA
>CAZNEU010000265.1:0-2248 GCA_964571915.1 uncultured Phycisphaeraceae bacterium | reverse complement strand
GGACCTGTCGCCCGCCGCGCTGCCGCCGGTTCTGCGCGTGCCGCCGCTGGCGCGACCGTTTGATGCCGTCGTGCGGCCGCCCGGGTCCAAGTCGATCACGAACCGCGTGCTGCTGCTGGCGGCCCTGGCCGAGGGCGAGAGCGTGCTGCGTGGCGCGCTGGTGGATGCGGATGACGCTCGCGTCATGATCGAGGCTTTGCGGCGGCTGGGCGCCGAGATTCATGTGGAGTTCGGCCCGGCCGTGGGCGCAGGGAGCGGTGCTGCCGTGGCCCCGGCGGTGCGTGTGCGCGGCGTGGGTGGAAGGTGGAAACTGAAGGCCGGCGAGACGATCACGCTGAACCTGCACAACTCGGGAACAGCCACGCGGTTTCTGGCCGCGGCGGCGCTGCTGGCACCCGCGGGCGCATCCATCGTGATCGACGGCAACGAGCGGATGCGGCAGCGGCCCATCGGCGAACTGGCGGAGTTGCTGGGGCGGTTGGGCGCCCGGGTGGATTTTCTGGGCACGCCCGGTTGCCCGCCGGTGCGGGCCGCGCCGCCGGCGGACCTCTCCACGTTGGCGGGCGCGATCGAGGTGGGGCGCACGCAGTCGAGCCAGTTTGTTTCGGCCCTGGCGCTGGTTGCGCCGTTCCTGCCGCGCGGGCTCACCCTCACGCTCACGGGCGAGATCACCAGCGCGCCCTATGTGGCGATGACGACGGGCGTGCTCGCCCGGCTGGGCGTGGCGGTGGAGGCGAACACCCGCAAGGGTGCGTTGCGTGAGGTCCGTGTTCGTCCGCTCACTGGCGGCGTGCTGCGGGGCTTCAGGTACAACGTCGAGCCGGACCTTTCGGGTGCATCCTATCTTTGGGCCGCGGCGGCGATGATTCCGGGGGCAAGGCTCCGGATCGACGGCTATGCGGACCCCGGGCGCGGCGAGACGCTGCAGGGCGACGGGGCATTTGTGGGCTGCGTGCTCGATGCCAACGCGACGGGCACGTTCGGCTGCCGCGTGGAGGGGGGAGTTGTTGTTGGCCCGCCGCACCTGCGCCCGGTGGACGCCGACTTGCGTGCCATGCCCGACACGGCCATGACGGCGGCGGTGCTGGCCTGCTTTGCCTCGCCCACCCCTGCAAACCCCGCCGCCACGTCCACCCTGCGCGGGTTGCGGACCCTGCGCGTGAAGGAGACGGACCGGCTCGCCGCGCTCCAGAAAGAACTGACCAAACTGGGGGCCACCGTGGAGATCGAGACCACGGCGACGGACGAGGCGCTGGTGATCTCACCGCCGCCGGACCTGCTCAACCCGCTGGTGTGCAGGCCCGGCGACCCCGCGCCGGTGGTCTTTGAGACCTACGACGACCATCGCATGGCGATGGCGCTGGCGCTGGTGGGCTTGCGGCGCAAGAACGTCTTCATCCGCAACCCGGCCTGCGTGGCCAAGACATATCCGACGTATTGGCGCGACCTGCGATCGCTCTACGGGGGAGGTTGACGAGTTGACGAGTGGATGGGTTGGCGGGCGTCCGAGCCACGTGTTCCTACCATTCACTCGTGCCGTTCAAGAAGCCCAAAGTGCTGGTGGCGATGTCCGGCGGCGTGGATTCGTCCGTCGCCGCGGCACTGCTCCTGCGCGAGGGCTACGAGGTGGTGGGCTGCTTCATGCGTCTGGGTTCGCCGGGCG
This sequence comes from uncultured Phycisphaeraceae bacterium, assembly GCA_964571915.1. Classification (GTDB taxonomy): domain Bacteria; phylum Planctomycetota; class Phycisphaerae; order Phycisphaerales; family UBA1924; genus JAEUIX01. The sequence continues at coordinate 585 of CAZNEU010000265.1, read as the reverse complement.
AATCGCTGGACGAACTGATCCCCGCGCCCGCGACCGAAGCCGCGTGCAAGCCCGCCAAAATCGGCCATCAGGGGTGCTGCTCCATCAACGACGCGGCGGATGCACGCCTGGTGGCGGCGCACCTGGGTGTGCCGTTCTATGTGGCGAACTTCAAGAAGGACTTCGGACGCATCATCGACTATTTCGCGGGCGAGTACGCCGCGGGACGCACGCCCAACCCGTGCGTGCGCTGCAACGACTGGCTGAAGTTCGGTAAACTGCGCGACTACGCGCGCCAGATCGACGCCGAGTTCGTGGCCAGCGGGCACTACGCGCGCGTGGAGCGCGGAGCCGATGGTGGGCACCGCCTCCTGCGCGGCATCGATGAGGACAAGGACCAGTCGTACGTGCTCTTCGGCGCCGCCCGCGACGAACTGGGCCACATGCTGCTGCCCATCGGCGGCATGACCAAGCCGCGCGTGCGCCAGGTGGCACGCGAACTGGGCCTGCCCGTCTTCGACAAGCCGGATTCGCAGGAGATCTGCTTCGTGCCCGACAACAACTACGCCGGGCTGGTGGAGCGGCGTTCGCCCGTCGCCGCGGCGG
>CAZNEU010000264.1:0-12221 GCA_964571915.1 uncultured Phycisphaeraceae bacterium | reverse complement strand
ATTTTGATCGCCGTCGCGACCAGGAAAAGGCCGAAGAAGATGAGCACCCACTGGTACCGCATGATCACCGCCCCGCCGATCCCGATCATCAGGCCGCGCATCACCAGCGCCCCCACGATGCCCCAGAACAGCACCCGGTGCTGATACTTGCCCGGAATCGCGAACGACGAGAACAGCAGCGCGATCACGAAGATGTTGTCCATCGACAGCGACTGCTCAACGATATAGCCCACCAGATACTGCTTCGCCGCATCCGCCCCATGCACCGTGCCGCTCACGATCAGCGGCACATCCGCCCGCAGCGCCGCGGCGGGGTTGTACATGGCCGTGTTCAGGCCCAGGCCCAGCCAGTGATACTCATACGCCGCGTAGACAACCCCCGTGAACGCCAGGCCGCACGAGACCCACACCGCCGACCACGTGAGCGCCTCCTTCATCTTCACCTCGTGCGCTTCACGATGGAACACGCCCAGGTCCACCGCCAGCAGCACCAGCACAACCGCCAGAAAAATGGCGTACGCCCACACGACCTGCGACGGGGCACCCCCGGGAACAACGGCGGGGATTTGGGCGACGAGGGCGTGCATGATGGGGCCTGTCTCCAGCGTGCCGATCGGTCCCGCGAGCCGCGCCGGGCGCGATTCTCCGTCGCGCGCTCGAACGCCACGCGCTCCGCGCCGCTGGATTGGCCGACGGCCGTCCACCACTCGCGCAACCGCCGAGGGGGGGTGAGCGTACGCGCGGCGGCCGCACTGTCAACCCCTCACGGCTCGACCGAATCGCCCCCCGCACTCGCGCCCGAGCCGTCAAAGTCCGGCCCCGCGTCCACCAGCGCCACACCCGCCATGTCCATCCGGCGCTCCGCGGCACACTCCACCGCCGCTTCCACCACCTCGGCCGACTCCATGGCCCGTTCGTCCAGCAGGGCGTCGGCATCGCACTCGTTGCGGATCTCCGCCGCCACCTCGTGCACGCTCTTGACCTTCGCCCCGTCCAGGAATCCCGCCAGCCTCCGCGACCGGATCGGGTGCCGCAGTTTCTGAATCGCCTTGGCCTCCACCTGCCGCACCCGCTCACGCGTCACCTTGAAAATCCGCCCCACCTCTTCCAGCGTGTAGGTGTACCCGTCGCCGATGCCGTACCGGAGTTTGATGATCTCGCGCTCGCGGTACGTCAGGCTCTTGAGCACCTGCTCGATCCGCAGTTTCAGCGTGCCGTTCACCGCGTTCACCACCGGCGTGGTGGCCTTGCCATCCTCCAGAAAGTCGCCCAGCGCGCTGTCCTCCGTCTCGCCCACCGGCCGGTCAAGGCTCACCGGGCTCTTGGAAATCTTCAGCACCCGCCGCGTCTCCTCCGTGCTCAGGCCCGCACGCTCCGCCAACTCCTCGATCGTGGGCTCGCGCCCCGTCTGCTGGAAGACGGCCTTCTGAATCCCCCGCAGTTTCACCACCGTCTCGATCATGTGTACGGGCACGCGGATCGTGCGCGAGTGATCGGCAATCGCCCGCGTGATCGCCTGCCGGATCCACCACGTCGCGTACGTGCTGAACTTGTACCCGCGCTTGTACTCGTACTTGTCCACCGCACGCATCAACCCCGTGTTGCCCTCCTGGATCACGTCCAGGAATGACAGCCCGCGGTTGCGATACTTCTTCGCGATCGACACCACCAGCCGCAGGTTGCCGCCCGAAAGGTCGCGCTTGGCCTGCTCGTACTCCCAGAACGCCACGTCGATCGACCGGATCCGCACCGCCAGGTCCTCGGGCGTGTCGCGCACCTCGTCCGTCAGGCCCTCCAGTTGCTCGCGCACCGCCTCCAGGTGGTCCGGGTCCTCCGCGTCGCGGTCGCGACGCAACCGCCGCGCGTCCTTCACCAGTTCCGCCATCTTCTGGCTGATCGACCGGAGTTTCTTCATCAGGGGGATGATGCGGCCCGTCCGCAGCGAAAGTTCCTCCGTCAGCGCCGCCATCTTGCGCCGCCGGCTCGAGATCCGCTCCATGATCCGGGCCTGGGCCTCCTCGTCGCGCTTGCTGCGGGCACTCCGCAACGCCACCCAGTCCGCACCGCTCTGGGCCAGCAGTTTGTCGATCGTGCCCAGGTTGTAGGGAATGCGCTTGGCGATCTTGTCCTTGGCCTGCGGGTCCAGCGTGCTGATCCGCATCGTCCGGTCGAACGGCAACTCGCCCGTCTGCACCTGCCGCAGCGTCGTCGTCGCGTGCGCCAGAATGTAATCGCACTCCAGGCACCGCCGCCGGAAGATCATCCGCATCGTCTCGATCTTCTTGGAGAGCCGGATCTCCTCGTCCCGGGCCAGAAGCGGGATCGTCCCCATCTGCGTCAGGTAAACCCGGATCGGGTCGTCGATCCGCTTGCCCTGCTCGCTCGCCGCCTGTTCCGTCGCCGCCAGGTCGTCGCGCAGTTCCCCCGCCTCATCGTCGTCCAGCAGCGCGTCCTCGTTCCCCGCCGCGCCGCCCGCCCTGGGCGCCCCGCCCGCCCGCGCCGAACCCGCGTGCGTGCTCTGCGTGCGGATGCCCCAGTTCATCCGCGTCCAGCCCGCATCAGCCGTGCGCTCGCCCCCCACCACGGTCATGGCCCGCACCGGACGGTCCCCCACAATCCGCGGGCCCGCGGGCTTGACCTCAACCTGCGCCGCGGCACCCGCCGCCTTGCGGCTCTCACGCCACGCACGGGCCTTGAACTCCATCTCGTCCACCAGTTCCACGCCCCGCCGGTCGATCTCCACCAGCAACTCGTGGACCCGCTCGGGGTCCACCATCTCGTCGGGCAGCGTGTTGTTGAGTTCTTCGTAACTCAGCCACTTGCGCTCCACCACGCCGTCCAAGAGGCTGCGCACTCGGTCTGGAAGTCGGCACATCAGACGGGCTCCTCGGTCAGCGAAGTCCTTGCAACCTGGAAGCGTCATGCTCGTGGCGGAGGCTCCGGCCCCCCCGCCGCGGCGTGCAACTCTATCTCACAGGAGAGTATGAAGCGCATTCCTCAGGAAGCACGCCCCGCGCAGCAACTTTTTTTCTCGTGCCAGATCGCGCCCGTCTCCACGTCGGGCCGCGATATGGAGACGGAGTCTCCGTTCGCGCGACCGCGGACCACCCGCGCATCACGCACGCGGGCGGGCTACGTTCTGTGCTCCGGACCCCGGAACCACCGTGCCCGACACCGCCGCGCCATCGCCATCCAGCCCCGGCCCCGCTCGCGCGCCCGCCGTGAAGTTCATCTTCTTCACGCTCCTGCTGGACGTGCTCGGCTTCGGCGTGCTCATCCCCGTCGCCCCGCACCTGATCGAGAAACTCCAAGCCGGCGGCACGGAGAGTGCCGCGGGCACCTACGGCCTGCTCATCGCCACCTACTCCGCCATGCAGTTCATCTTTGCGCCCATTCTCGGCTCGCTGTCAGACCGCTTCGGCCGCCGCCCCGTCATCCTCATCTCCCTCCTGGGTTCCGGGCTGGATTATTTCGCCCAGGCCCTCGCCCCCAACCTCGCCATCCTCTTCATCACCCGCGCCATCAACGGCATCTCCGGTGCCAACATACCCGTCTGCAACGCCTACATCGCCGACGTTACACCCCCCGACAAGCGGGCCGCAGCCTACGGCATGATTGGCGCCGCCTTCGGTCTTGGCTTCATCATCGGCCCCCTCATGGGCGGCTACCTGGGCACGATCGATATCCGCCTCCCATTCTACGTGGCGGGTGGCCTCACACTCCTCAACTGGCTCTACGGGTACTTCGTCCTCCCCGAGTCGCTCCCGCAAGACCGCCGCCGCGCCTTCAGCCTGCTGCGGGCCAACCCGCTGGCCACGTTCGTCCACCTCTCACGCTACCCCACCGTGATGGGGCTCGGCGGAGCCCTGTTCCTGCTCAACCTCGCCATGTTCGGCCTGCACGCCACCTGGGTGCTCTACACCGCCCACCGCTACCAGTGGAACGAGTTCCAGACCGGTATGTCGCTCGCCCTCGTGGGCGTGGGTGCCGCGGTGGTGCAGGGCGGCCTCGCCCGCAAGATCATCCCCCGCCTGGGCGAGGCCCGCTCGCTGCTGGTCGGCATCGCCATCGGCGTGGCCTCCTATGTGGGGTACGGCCTCGCCACCGAAGGCTGGATGATCTACGCCATCATCATCGTCGCGTCGCTGGGCGGCATCGCGGGGCCGGCCGGGCAGGCCATCATCACCAACTCCGTCCTCCCCACCGAGCAGGGCGAGGTGCAGGGCGCGCTCACCAGCCTGCAATCGGTGGCCAACATCGGCGGGCCGCTCATCGGCGCCGGTGTTTTCGCCTACTTCATTTCCGCCCGCGCGCCCGCGTATGTGCCCGGCGCATCCTACCTCGTCAGCGCCCTCCTCGCCGCACTCGGCCTCGCCGCCGCCGCGTGGGCACTGCGTGCCTATCGCTCCCCCGCCCGCCAGGCTTGACGTTCGCGCCGCGACGGAGCAAGGATCACGACCATGCCCGCCAAACCCACGCTGGAATGGTCCGACCTCGACCGCGAGCCCCGCGACGGCCTCGTGGAAGGCCCCACGCCCAACGACGTTGCCTCCATCGTGCAGCACCTTACCAGCAACGCCGAGCCCGGCGGGTTCGTCATCCTGCGCCGCAGCGACACCGAGTTCATCCAGTGTGCTCTGGTGGAGGGCGGCCTCGCCGTCGAGTATCACGAACCCAAGGCCGATGCGCACTTCGCCCTCACCGGCGGGGCCTGCGATGCCGAGTTCGCCGTCGCCCTCTTCCGCGCCTGGATGGACGACCCGACAACCATCGACCACCACGCCGACTGGGAAGAGATGGATTTGTAGATCATGCTCTTCCGGGTGCCCCACCCTCCGCGTGGGTCGGTCATCCGTGTTCCACCCACCCCTCAATCCAGCCAGTCCTTCGCTTTCAATCTGGCGGGCACATACTCCTCCGTCACGTACGAAATCCCCTTGGTGATCAGGCCTTCAACCTCCATCTTGAAGCCGTTATCCAGCATCCCCTGTATCTCCTTCTGCCACCCCTTGTCCCCCTCGAACCACGGATAGGCCGCGATCTCCTTGGCACGCTTGATGTCGTTGTCGTTGAGCTCAATCTGCACATCGTCGGTCAGGTCGCACACGCGGTTGTCCTTCGAGCGCACGCCCAAAAACTTCGCGTCCGGTATCGCCAGCCGCTCGCTCTCGAAGGCCAGCGAGATCGAGCCCTGCTTGATCACGCTGAAGATGTAGTGCCCCCACGGGTCGCAGTCGAGCAGGCAGTAGATCGGCAGGCCCAGTTCGCGGTTCAGGCGGCTGAGCAGGCGGCGCACGCCGCGCGTGGGCTGCCCGCTCCCCTCCGTGAGAATGCAGTTGTGCTTCTGCCAGAAGCGGTCCTCGTTGAACCGCCCCCACACGGTGTCCTTCTCCACGTGCAGCACGAACTTGGCCTCGCACTTCTTGAACTGGATCACGTCCGGCTCCACGATGCCCGGCACGGCGTAGCCACCCGTGCCCATGCGCCGGCAGTCGATCTCGTCGCCGTTGTCCACGATGGTGATGTTGCCCGCCATCGTGCCGCGCTTCTTGGCGTAGATGTGCAGTTCCTCGCGCAGGGCCTCGAGTGAAACCTCCAGGTCCTCCAGAATGCCGTCGCTCTCGTCCTGATCGCCGAACGTCTTCTCACCGCCACCGCCCTTGCCCGCGGCTGTTCCCGCCACCGTGTGCAGGCCCTTGTAGAACATGCCGCGTAGCGAGAGCGTCTTCCGCGCGTCGATCAGTTCCTTCACCGAGTTGGAGTGCAGGCACGTCTGCATGAACTGCTTGGCCTGATTCAGGTTGAACAGCATCCGCTCGGCCTTGGCATCGCCCATCTGCAGGATGCCGCGCTTCTTGTTCCAGATGGTGTTGGACTTGCTGCGCGTGGGGATGTCGAGTTTGGGCTCGCGCCCCGCGAACGTCTTCTCCGCCACATCCCCCGCGAGGTCCACGATCTTGCCCAGCGTGCGCGCATCGCGCTCCTTCATGCGGGCGGAGGGAGAGGAGACGGCGGGGGGGGGTGGTACGGACTTGGTCTTGGCCATGAAAACTCCACCACAAATCGAAGACCCGCCGTGGCGGGGGCACAGAGAAAACAAAGGAAGGCACGGGGACGGAGGAAGGCACAAAGGCACGAAGAAGGCACGCAGGCACGAAGCCACACCCAATCGCCGCTAGAACAACCCGGGTTCGTCCACCGGAATCAACCTGCCGTTCACCAGCCGCATCTTGGGCTTGGCCTTGCCCGTCGGCTCAGCCTTGCCCGTGCGCGGCTTGCTGCCCGCGGCCCCGGGCACGCTCCCGCTCCTGGCGCTCGCCGCAAGTTCCACCTGCGCCAGTTCCGCCTTGCTGAACATCAGCGGCGGCGCGTCCCCCGTCGTCGCGATGCGGCGTTTGCCGTCCGTCTTCCTTCTACGAAGGGTTTCGGGCGCTCGCTCGATCGCAGCCGCCGCCGGCAACGGCACCGCGCCCGCCGCCACAATGATCACGCCCTCCGAATCCGCCGGGTCTTCATCCCTCTGCGCCTTGCCCTCATCGTTCAGTTGCAGGTCCGCAATCGCCGTGCGCTTGCGGGCCTGCGCCAGCAGCGCCTCGTACAACTTCTTCGCGTCCGTCCCGTTGATCGCGTGGATCGCCTTGGCGATCTCCCCGATGTACCGCTCGAACACGTCCCGCCGCTCGCCCTCACGCCGCATCTTCAGCCGCTTGCGCAGATACGTGCCGAGTTTGCGCCCGCACTCCATCAGCGCGAGTTTCATCTCCTTGCGGATCTCGTCGTAATCGGCGATCGCCTCCTTGCTCTCGCTCGTGAACGGCACCCACACGCTCGCCATGTGGATCATGATCACCAAAGGCCCCACCGGCATCGAGTTCCTCGGGTGTTGCAGGTCGTAGTTCCGCCAGTTCGTCTCACCCACCGCCTTGAAACTCGAGCACGCGCTCTGCTGAAACAGCAGCGGCACCCGGTTCGCAAACCGGATCACCCGGGCCGTCTCGTCCGCCGGCAACTCGCCCCCGAACGCGATCGCCGTCTCGATCAGAAATGGCCTGCCCCGATACACATCCGCCGCGCGGCTGCTGGCCGCGTAAAACTCCGCCCGCACCCCCTTGAACATCCCCTTGAGCAACTGCTGCACCCCGATGGGCGCCAGGCAGTCCGTGGGCGGGGGCGCCAGCCGCGCTTCCTGAAACGCCTTGAACAGTTTCTCCGCCTGCGGCGACTCCACATCGCTCACCTTCGTGCGCGTCGTACACCCCACCTTGTGGCAGAACTCGCTCGCCGTCGCCGCGCTCACGCGGCAGAACCGCTCCTGCAAAAAGTTGTACAGCGTCCCCCCGCCCTTGTTGGCCTCCCGGTAGTCCCTGAGCATCTGCAAGAGAATGCCCAGTTCAATCCCCTTGGGATGCGGTTGAATCTCCCTGGTCTCGGGCGGCAGTTCGGCCACGGCACGGGGGAAGACGACGAGGGCGCCGAGGTCTTCGGTGAGGGCAGGACGGATCGAGGGATCGAGGGACTGGGGATCAAGTCGATCAGAGGCCATCGCGCCGGTTCCGGCCGTGCCCGCGTTCCCTTGACCCCTGGGCCCTTCGTTCCCTTGATCCCTGGTTCCCTTGATCCCTTCCCCCTTCAGCAGCAACCCATCCTCGTCCTCCTCCACCGTCCGCGTCGGCCGCACGAACGTGATCCGTGCGTGCGGGTTGGCGATCGCCGTCAGTTCCAGAAACTCATCCACCGACCCGCGCCCGCGCTGGTACTTGCCCTCCAGTTCGATCGCCACGCTCGTGCCGGTCGGATAGTCCGCGGCGCTCAGCACCCCGCCCTTCTCCGCCAGTTCCCGCACCGCGCTGTTCAGGTCGCGCAGACGCGCCAGCGGAAAATCATCCGTCTCCTCGTCCACCGTCACCTCGGCCCGGTTGGTCTTGGTGTTCATCGCCAGTTCGATGTGGTGCGCCTTCTTCCGCGCATCCGGCCGCGTCTGGATCATCATCGGCTTGCCCGTCGTGATGAGGCCGTACATGCCCGCGGCGGAAATCCCGATGCCCTGCTGCCCGCGGCTCATCTTCAGCCGGTGAAACTTGGACCCGAAGAGCAGCCGCCCGAACACGTTCTCCACCTGCTTGCGCAGAATCCCCGGCCCGTTGTCCACCACCGTCACCCGATAGCGCGAAGACTGGCCGGCCTTGGGCTTCTTCGCGCTCTGCTTCCCCTTGCCCCCTTGATCCCTTGTTCCCTCGATCCCTTGATCCCTCGACCCCTTGCTCCCTTCCTCCAAATCCTCAATCACCACCGTCACGTCCGGCAGAATCCCCGCCTCCTCGCACGCATCCAGCGAGTTGTCCACCGCCTCCTTCACCGCCGTCAGCAGCGCCTTGCGCGGGCTGTCAAACCCCAGCAGGTGCCGGTTCTTGGCGAAAAACTCCGACACGGAAATGTCCCGCTGCTTGGCCGCCATGCTCTCGGCGGTGGCGCGCGGCGCAGCCTTGTTCTTCATGGCGTGCTCCGCCCGCAACGCCGGCGCGGTGGGTGGCCGGTGGGCCTGGGGTGTGGGCGGGTCGAGCGAGTTGGCGGGTGCTTCGAGCAGCGCGTTCGGCGTCATCGCGGCCCTCCTTGGCTGCGGAGAATCCCTCACAGTGTACCGAGATCAGGCCGGCGACGCCTGCTCCACCTGCGGGGCCACCAGGTAAAACCGTGCCACCTCCACCGCAAACTCATCGCCGTTGCCCGTGCGCATCACAAAGTGCCCTTCCATCGTCCCCCACTCCGTCGGCAGCGGGCAGAACGACGAATACGAAAACGTCTGGCCCGGCTCCAGCGTCGGCTGCTTGCCCACCACCCCGTCGCCCTCCACACGGTACTCCTGCCCCTGCGCATCCACAATCCGCCAGCAGCGCGACAACAGTTGAGCCGCCCGCCCGCTCTCGTTGGTCAGCGTGATCTCGTAGCCGAACACAAACTGCCCCGAATCCGTGTTCGAGTGGTCCGGCAGAAACGCCGGCGACACATGCACCCGGAACCCGGACGAGCAGGCTTGTGATCCCTTGCAAACGCTCATGGACGATCTCTTCGCACGCGGCCGGCGACCCCGCGCACCCAGCGTAGGCCACGCCCCGCCGTTACGATCCCGCCCCGTGTTCCTCTACCACACCCCCGATCAACTCCGCACCTGCGCCGCCAACGAGGCCGGCGCAGCCCACTGGCACATGGCCGAGCAGTACGCCGGCCAACTCCTCGACACCCACCCCGCCGACCCCACCGCACTCAACGTCATGGGCCGCGTCGCCATGCACGCCACACGCCACGCCGCCGCCGCACGCTTCTTCTCCGCCGCGCTCGCCGCCAGCCCCGGCTTCAAGGTCGCCAGAAAAAACCTCGCCCTCGCCGAGCAGGCCGCCACCGGCTCGCCCGCCGCGCACCCCGGCCCACGCTACCTCCTCATCCGCGAGTGGGGGGCCGGCTTCTGGGCCGATGTCGACCACGTGCTCGGTCAGGTCCTGCTCGCCGAGATCACCGGCCGCATCCCCATCGTCCACTGGGGCCAGGGCAGCCGCTTCGGCGATCGCACCCCTGCCGACAACTGGACGCGCTACTTCGAGCCCGTCTCCGCGGCCACCCTCGCCCACATTCAGGACCGCGGCCTCTCCTGCTTCCCCGCCAAGTGGTCCGCCATCCCCTGGAACGCCCGCGTCCCCCACCGCTGGACCGGCCCCGATTCACGCACCAGCGGGCTCGCCACGCTCGCCTGCGATGCGCAGGTCGTCGTCAGCGACTTCTTCTACTCCGTCGCCTCCGCCCGCGCCTGGATCGAGCCCGGCCACCGCCTCCACGGTGCCTCCCTCCACGCCGTCTACCGCGACCTCCTCCGCACCTACGCCCGTCCCGTGCCGGCCATCGTCCACGCGGCCGATGCCTTCGCCGCCGCCAACTTCACGCCCCGCCCGGTCATGGCCGTCCACCTGCGCGGCACAGACAAGCACCTGGAAACCCAGCCCTTCGGAGACCTCGCCGCGCAGTACCCCGCCGTCCTCACCCAGATGGAAGCCCGCCTCCATCCCCAGCGCGTCTTCCTCATGACCGACCAGCAGTCGGCCCTGGATGAGTTCCGCGCTCTCCTGGGCGACAAACTCGTGGCCACCGACTCCTTCCGCGCCAACTCCGGGCGCGGCATCCACTTCCACAACGCCGTGCCCGGCCCCCAACTCGGCCGCGAAGTCCTCATCGACACGCTCCTGGCCACCCGCGCCGAGGCCTTCGTCGGCTTCGGCCCCTCCAACGTGAGCGGCATGGTCATGATGCTGCGCGAGTGGCCCGCGGGCTGCGCCGCGCTCATCGGCCCCAGTTACCTCGAATGGCGCCGCCCCGGTGTCTACCTCTGCCCCCCCGCCAGCGAACTTGGCGACGAACCCCCCGCCCCCCCAGTTGCACCCGCCTGAGCCGCACGCCCCGCGGCCTACCCTTCGCCCCAAACCACTCAGCCACGGAGCCTGCGCATGGAAACCACCCTCATCATCCTCAAGCCCGACGCCGTGCAGCGCGGCCTCATGGGCCGCATCCTCAGCCGCTTCGAGGACAAGGGCCTGCAGGTGGTCGCCTGCAAACTCACGCAGATCACCCCCGCGCTCGCCGCCACGCACTACGAGGCCCACCAGTCCAAGGGTTTTTATGCCGGCCTCGTCAAGTTCATGACCTCCAGCCCCGTGCTGGTCCTCGCCCTGCGCGGCAACGCCGCCATCACCATCGCACGCAACATGATGGGCGCCACCTTCGGCTCCAAGGCCAACCCCGGCACCATCCGCGGCGACTTCGGCGTGAGCAACTCCTTCAACCTCATCCACGGTTCGGATTCGCCCGAGGCCGCGGAGCGTGAACTGAAACTCTTCTTCGCCCCCGGCGAGGTCCTCACCTTCCCCCGCGCCATCGAGGGCTGGGTCTACGACCTGAGCGGCGGCAAGGCAGAGTGAGATTGGTGGTTTGGCCACCGGCTCGCGGCTAACCGCTCACGGCTCGCCGCGCTCACGCACCCGCGCTCGCCTGCGGCTTGATGCTCCCCACCACCTGCGGCGCATCAATGGCGATCTGGTCGGCCACCTCGCGCCGGTGTACATCAACACTCCGCGGGAAGTCGAACGCGATCCGCACCCGATCACCACGGATGGACGCGATGCGCACCACGCCGATGGGGTTTTTCGGGTCGCCGATCACGACCTCTTCGCCTTCGCGCCTTGTGATGACCAGCATGGGTGGACCTCCTGTCCCGCGACAAACCGGCGGACCTGCCGGACTTCAATATACCACGGTCTGCGGCCCCGCCAAAACCGATTCGTAAACAAACCGCACCCGGTTCGGCCTCCGGGCGGGTTTTGTGTGGATTTGGGGGTTCTTTCCCGTGGCAAAGCCCCGCCGGGGGCCTGCGCTTGCACCCGCAGCCCCTTGTGCCCAACCGCCTTCGCACACTTCTTCACGCCACGGCCTGCACGGCCTTGATCTCGGGAATGTACTGCTTCAGGTTCCGCTCGATGCCCATCTGAAGCGTCACCTGGCTCGACGGGCACCCCACGCACGCACCGTGAAGCCGGATCTGCACCACGCCCGCGGCCGTCACATCCACCAGTTCCAGATCGCCCCCGTCGGCCTGCACCGCGGGCCGGATCAGTTCCAGTATCTGCGCAACACGATCCTTCAGCGGCGGGGTCGCGGCGTTGTTGGCCGTGGGGGGGCTGGGAGGGTTGACGCTTGCGGGCACGAAGGAATGGTATCACGGTCGCCGCGTCCCATGGAAGCCGGGCTGCTCCGCGTGCGCCGCCTGTCCCCGGCGGTCTGGCTCCGGTTGGTCCGGCCGTCCCATGCGGTCTGCCTTGGTGCCTTGTGTATCCCCACTCTCCGAGCGACGTGTCTGGCATCCGGCCTCTCTGCCGCGTTCACGCCTTGCCCTCATCAACATCATCAACCCATCAACTTTTCTTCTCTCACGGCCGCGTTTGCGCGCGATTGTGTGGTCATTGCCCGCTCCCTCCTTGCTTCCGTCTTTTCCTCCGCGCATCCTCTCCGCGTGGAGCACCCGCCGCCCCAACCTGATGCTGTCTCTGGTGGGGCGGACGTCCCGTCCGCCTCTGCCTCGCCTCCCCCTCCGACCCCGTGTATAGACCGGCCACATGGTTGACGGTGTTCGGGGACATCGTTTACACGTCGGCCACCGGTTTCTCGTCGTGGTCGGGAGCGAG